>NZ_MVON01000009.1:0-120347 GCF_002018925.1 Acinetobacter sp. MF4642 | reverse complement strand
CTGGCGCGATCAAATTACAAGATGGCGTTGAAATGGTTATGCCTGGTGACAACGTAGAAATGTCAGTAGAATTAATCCACCCAATCGCAATGGACCCAGGTCTACGTTTTGCGATCCGTGAAGGTGGCCGTACAGTTGGTGCTGGTGTAGTTGCTAAAGTAACTGCATAATTATAAAATAAAATTACAAATTGGGGTTTCGGCTCCAATTTGTTTTGCAGGTCAGTAGTTCAATTGGTAGAGCGTCGGTCTCCAAAACCGAATGTTGGGGGTTCGAGTCCCTCCTGGCCTGCCAACTTTTTTATAAAAGACGCTTGATGTCGGCAAAACTGGTCATATAATAAGTCGCGAAACCTACGACGAGTACAAAAATGTCGAATGAAAAATTACGCGACGCACAAAGCGACGCGGCAATCCCTCAAAGAAATAATTCTGCTGAAGTAGTTAAATCTGGTTCTCCCCTAGACGTCGTCTTATGGATTATCGCATTGATTTTATTAATTGGTGCGACCATGGTGAATCAACACCTACCAGCGTATTGGGCACCAGCCAACGATATCTGGGTGCGCGTTGGGGTAATTTTGGCTTGTATCATCGTGGCATTCGGTTTATTATACGCCACCCATCAAGGCAAAGGCTTTGCTCGTTTGTTGAAAGACTCACGAATTGAGCTGCGTCGAGTGACTTGGCCAACAAAGCAAGAGACCATGACCACATCTTGGCAGGTGCTTGCGGTTGTAGTTGTTGCATCCATTTTATTATGGTGTTTTGACTACATTTTGGGCTGGTTAATGAAGTTTATTATCGGGTAAGAGAGCTATGAAACGTTGGTACATTATTCATGCCTATTCAGGTTATGAAAAACAAGTGATGCGTTCACTTAATGATCGAATCCAGCGTAGCGCTGTAGCCGATAGCTTTGGTGAAGTCCTTGTTCCTACCGAAGAAGTGGTAGAAATGAAGGATGGTAAGAAGCGTAAATCTGAGCGTAAGTTCTTTCCAGGCTATGTATTGGTCGAAATGGAAATGAATGATGAAACTTGGCACATTGTTAAAGAATGTCCAAAAGTTTTAGGTTTTATTGGTGGTACGGCTGAGAAACCGGCACCAATTACCCAGCGTGAAGCAGATGCGATTCTTGCTCGTGTACGCAATACTGGTGAAGCACCACGTCCGAAGACGATGTTTGAACCAGGCGAAGAATTACTCGTGGTTGACGGTCCATTCACAGATTTTAAAGGTGTGGTGGAAGAAGTTCTATACGAAAAGTCACGTTTAACGTTGACTATTAATGTATTTAATCGACCAACTCAGGTTGAGCTGGAATTTCGCCAAGTCGAAAAATCAGTTTAATTGGATGTGGTTGAAAAACGCCTGGCTTATTTATAAGTCAGGCATTGTTGTTGTAACGGTATCGTTACTTAGAAATTGGGGAGCCTTCATCGGCGTTTGTACCCAGAGGTAATTTGAAATGGCTAAGAAGATTGACGGCTATATCAAGCTGCAAGTTCCAGCTGGTAAAGCGAATCCATCTCCACCGATTGGTCCTGCATTGGGTCAACGTGGTGTTAACATCATGGCATTCTGTAAAGAATTCAATGCTGCGACACAAAAACTTGAAGTTGGTTTACCAATTCCAGTCGTGATTACTGTGTACAACGACAAGTCGTTCACATTCATCATGAAAACTCCTCCTGCATCTATTCTTCTTAAGAAAGCTGCTGGTATCCAAAAGGGTTCTGCTGTACCTAACAAAACTAAAGTTGGTAAGTTGACTCGTGCTCAATTGGAAGAAATCGCGACTACTAAAGAACCAGATTTAACTGGTGCTGATTTAGACGCACGTGTTCGTACCATCGCTGGTTCTGCACGTTCTATGGGCTTGGAAGTGGAGCTATAAGACATGGCAAAGTTAACTAAACGTCAAAAAGCCATTGCTGCTGCTATTGAAGCAAACAAAGTTTACACTTTAGAAGAAGCAGTAGCTGTTCTTGCTGGTCTTCCTGCTGCGAAATTCAAAGAATCTTTGGATGTTGCGGTAAACCTAGGTGTTGACCCTCGTAAATCTGACCAAGTTGTTCGTGGCGCGACTACACTTCCTGCAGGTACTGGTAAAACTGTACGTGTAGCTGTGTTTGCTCAAGGCGCTGCTGCTGAAGCTGCTAAAGCTGAAGGCGCGGACATCGTTGGTTTTGATGACCTTGCTGAAAGCATCCAAGCGGGTAACCTTGACTTTGACGTAGTGATTGCTGCTCCTGATGCAATGCGCGTTGTTGGTAAGTTGGGTACGATTCTTGGTCCGCGTGGCTTAATGCCAAACCCTAAAGTGGGTACTGTAACTCCTGACGTAGCTGGTGCAGTTAAAAATGCAAAAGCTGGTCAAGCACGTTACCGTGTAGACAAAGCGGGTATTATCCACGCTGCGATCGGTCAAGTAGATTTCTCTGCTGAAGCTGTTCGTCAAAACGTTGAAACTTTGATTGCAGACTTGAAAAAGTTAAAGCCTGCGACATCTAAAGGTGTATACATCAAAAAGATTACTTTGAGCTCAACTATGGGTCCTGGTCTTGTTGTTGATGTAAGCAACGTTTCTAACTAAGTTTTACTTAGACAGAATTTTAAAGCCCTGAGTAAAAATCAAAGCGCTGCTTTGATTTTTACGCAAGAAACGCTCTGTCGTATTTTGCAAACTTAGGCAAACTTTGAATTGGTAAATGTAGATTTATCAGCGTCAAAGACCTCAGGCGAGAGTAATTTCGATTACTTTCTTAATTTCCCAGCCTGAGTAGACGCGGTGGTGTGATTTGTTCATCCTCCGCGTGTAAGTTCAGTGATGAACTTGCGAATTGGGAGTGTACTTCGCGTAAGTACATAAATCACCGTTAGGAGGTTTTACAATGGCTCTTCTTATCGAAGGCAAAAAACAGATCGTTGCTGAAGTAACTGAAGTTGCTTCTACTGCGTTTGCTGCTGTTGTTGCTGACTACCAAGGTTTAACTGTTGAGCAATTAACTGCTCTTCGTGTTGAAGCTCGTAAGTTAGGTGTTGCTACACGTGTTGTACGTAATACTTTGGCTAAACGTGCTCTTCAAGATACTCCATTCAATATCTTGAACGACAACCTTGTTGGCCCAACAATTTTAGCTTTCTCAACTTCTGCAGATGATATGGGTGCTGCGGCACGCTTATTCGAAGAATTTGCGAAAACTAACAAAGCATTTGAACTTAAAGCTGCTGCATTTGAAGGCAAACTTTATCAAGGCGAAGAAGTTAGCGTTATCGCGAATCTTCCAAACCAAGAGAAAGCGCTTACTATGCTTGCAAGCGTTCTTCAAGCTCCTATTTCGAAATTGGGTCGCTTACTTACAGCGCTTCAAGAGAAAAACGAGTCAGAAGCTGCATAAGCTCAAACTTAAACACACATCATTCAATACCCATTTGGAGTTACTCTCATGGCTTTAACAAACGAAGAAATCTTAAACGCAGTTGCTGAAAAAACTGTTCTTGAACTTGTTGAACTTATTTCTGCTTTCGAAGAAAAATTCAACGTATCTGCTGCTGCTGTAGCTGTAGCTGCAGGTCCTGCTGCTGCTGCTGCTGAAGAGCAATCAGAATTCAACGTTGAGTTGACTTCTTTCGGCGCGAACAAAGTAGCTGTGATTAAAGCAGTTCGTGAAATCACTGGTCTTGGCTTGAAAGAAGCTAAAGACATGGTTGAAGGTGCTCCTTCAGTTCTTAAAGAAGCAGTTTCTAAAGAAGAAGCTGAAGAACTTAAGAAAAAACTTGAAGAAACTGGTGCTACTATTACTATTAAGTAATGTTACCAGGGGGGGAATATTAATTTCACCCCAAAAATTGGCTGATGGCTCTTGGGTCATCAGCCTTTTTGCGTTACAATAATCGGCTCGATTTTTGTTTGCTTGGTGGAAATTCCATCAAATTAAAATAAAGAAAAGAATCAAACGCTTACCAATATTTTTCAAATTTAAAAATATTGGTAAGCGTTTCAATACCACTGAAAATTGCAGCATTTGTAAAAAGTGGTGGCCATATCGGCCTGCGTAATTCCTTCTGAGCCCGTTCTGCAGGCGGGCTCGGTTTACTTTCCGAGGACTCCAGATGGCATACTCATATACCGAAAAGAAACGGATCCGTAAGAATTTTGGTAAATTGCCTAGTGTTATGGATGCTCCGTACTTGCTCGCGATTCAAGTCGACTCGTACAGAACATTTTTACAAGATGGCAAATCACCAAAAAACCGCGAAGATATCGGTCTGCAAGCCGCGTTTCGTTCAGTTTTTCCTATAGAAAGTTATTCTGGCAATGCTGCTTTAGAATTTGTTGAGTATAGTCTTGGTAAGCCTGAGTTTGATGTACGCGAATGTATTCTTCGTGGCTCAACTTATGCAGCACCAATGCGCGTAAAAATTCGTTTGATCTTAAAAGATCGCGAAACTAAATCAATTAAAGACGTGCGCGAGCAAGAAGTGTACATGGGTGAAATGCCACTCATGACCGATAACGGTACATTCGTTATTAATGGTACTGAGCGTGTAATCGTATCTCAATTACACCGTTCACCGGGCGTATTCTTTGACCACGATAAAGGCAAAACCCACTCTAGTGGTAAAGTGCTTTATTCTGCGCGTATTATTCCTTACCGTGGTTCATGGTTAGACTTTGAATTTGACGCAAAAGACCTTGTATTTGTACGTATTGACCGTCGTCGTAAATTACTCGCGACTGTGGTTCTTCGTGCTTTGGGTTATAACAATGCGCAAATCTTAGACTTGTTCTATGAAAAAGTGCCTGTATACCTAGACATGGGTAGCTACCAGATTGACCTTGTTCCAGAACGCTTACGTGGCGAAATGGCACAATTTGACATCGTAGATAATGATGGCAAAACCATTGTTGAGCAAGGCAAGCGTATCAACGCGCGTCATGTGCGTCAAATGGAGGCTGCTGGCCTAGAAAAGCTTTCTGTGCCTGATGAGTACTTATACGAGCGTATTACTGCAGAAGACATTCCACTTAAAGATGGTGATGTGATTGCAGCTAATACCTTGTTAAGTCATGAAATTATGGTGAAATTGGCTGAAGGTGGTGTTAAACAGTTTAACATTCTATTCACCAATGACATCGATCGTGGTTCATTCGTTGCAGATACTTTACGTGCCGACACCACGACAGGTCGTGAAGAAGCATTGGTAGAAATCTACAAAGTAATGCGTCCAGGCGAGCCACCAACGAAAGAAGCGGCTGAAAACTTATTCAATAACTTATTCTTCTCTTCTGAGCGTTATGACCTCTCTCCAGTGGGTCGTATGAAGTTCAACCGTCGTTTGGGTCGTCCTTACGAAGTGGGTACGGATCAGAAGTCTCGTGAAGTTGAAGGTATTTTGTCGAACGAAGATATCACTGATGTACTCAAAACATTGGTTGAAATCCGTAACGGTAAAGGTGAAGTCGATGATATCGACCACTTGGGTAACCGTCGCGTACGTTCAGTAGGCGAAATGACTGAAAACCAATTCCGTGTTGGTCTAGTTCGTGTAGAACGTGCTGTTAAAGAACGTTTAAGCCAAGCTGAAACAGATAACTTGTCTCCGCAAGATTTGATCAATGCGAAACCAGTGGCTGCTGCAATCAAAGAATTCTTTGGTTCAAGCCAATTATCTCAGTTCATGGACCAAAACAACCCATTGTCTGAGATTACGCACAAACGTCGTGTATCGGCGCTTGGTCCTGGTGGTTTGACACGTGAACGTGCAGGCTTTGAGGTACGTGACGTACACCAAACTCACTATGGCCGTGTATGTCCAATTGAAACGCCGGAAGGTCCAAACATTGGTTTGATCAACTCGCTTTCTGTTTATGCGAAATGTAACAATTTCGGTTTCTTAGAAACACCATACCGTAAAGTGGTTGATGGTCGTGTAACGGATGAAGTTGAGTATCTATCTGCAATTGAAGAAGTAGGTACTGTGATTGCACAGGCCGATTCTGGCGTAGATAAAGACGGTAACTTAACAGAAGAATTTGTTTCTGTACGTCACCAAGGTGATTTCGTACGTATGCCGCCTGAAAAAGTGACGCATATGGACGTTTCTGCACAGCAGGTTGTTTCTGTTGCGGCATCACTGATTCCATTCCTTGAACACGATGACGCCAACCGTGCATTGATGGGTTCAAACATGCAGCGTCAAGCTGTGCCTACATTGATTGCTGACAAACCGCTTGTAGGTACAGGCATGGAAGCAAATGTAGCGCATGACTCAGGTGTGTGTGTGATTGCGGGTCGTGGTGGTCGTATCGAGTTTGTCGATGCTTCACGTGTCGTGATTCGTGTCAACGAAGACGAAATGGTTGCAGGCGAGGCAGGTGTAGATATCTATAACCTGATCAAATATACACGTTCGAACCAAAATACTTGTATTAACCAAAAAGTTCTTGTGAAACTTGGTGATAAAGTCGGTCGTGGCGATGTATTGGCTGACGGTCCATCAACAGATGGCGGTGAGCTTGCGCTCGGTCAAAACATGCGCGTTGCGTTCATGACGTGGAATGGTTACAACTATGAAGACTCGATCTTACTTTCAGAGCGTGTACTTCAAGAAGACCGTTTAACCTCGATTCACATTCAAGAATTATCATGTGTTGCACGTGATACGAAATTAGGTGCTGAAGAGATCACGGCGGATATCCCGAATGTGGGTGAAGCTGCACTGTCTAAGCTTGATGAATCAGGTATCGTATATATCGGTGCTGAAGTGACTGCTGGCGATATCCTTGTAGGTAAAGTAACGCCTAAAGGTGAAACGCAGTTAACACCAGAAGAAAAATTGCTTCGTGCAATCTTCGGTGAAAAAGCAGCTGACGTAAAAGACTCATCTTTACGTGTTCCATCAGGTACCAAAGGTACAGTGATTGACGTTCAAGTGTTTACACGTGATGGTCTTGAAAAAGACGAACGTGCTCAAGCAATTGAAAAAGCTCAGCTTGATTCATACCGTAAAGACTTGAAAGAAGAATACAAAATCTTCGAAGAAGCAGCACGTGAACGTATTGTTCGTTTGTTGACAGGTCAAGAGTCTAACGGTGGTGGTACAACCAAGCGTGGCGATAAGCTTTCTGCAGACGTATTGTCTGGTTTAGAGTTGGTTGATTTACTTGAAATCCAACCGACTGATGAAGCTATTGCAGAGCGTTTAACTCAAATTCAAGTGTTCTTGAAAGAGAAGAGCTTTGAAATTGATGAGAAATTTGCAGAGAAAAAACGCAAACTTTCTACAGGTGATGAATTAACAACAGGTGTATTGAAAGTTGTTAAGGTTTACTTGGCTGTTAAACGTCGCATCCAACCGGGTGATAAGATGGCGGGTCGTCACGGTAACAAGGGTGTTGTTTCTAACATCTTACCTGTTGAAGACATGCCGCACGATGCCAATGGTGTTCCAGTCGACATCGTATTGAACCCACTGGGTGTACCGTCACGTATGAACGTGGGTCAGATTCTAGAGACTCACTTAGGTATGGCAGCGAAAGGTCTTGGCGAAGAAATCGACAAGATGTTAAAAGCGCAACGTACTGTACTTGAGCTTCGTGGATTCTTAGACAAGATTTATAACAAAGTTGGTGGCGAGCAAGAAGATCTTGATAGCTTAACTGATGATGAAATTTTGGTGCTTTCGGGTAACTTACGTACGGGTGTTCCACTTGCAACGCCAGTATTCGATGGTGCTGAAGAATCACAAATTAAAGACTTGTTAGAGCTTGCGAACATTTCACGTACTGGTCAAACAGTATTGTATGATGGTCGTACAGGTGAACAGTTTGACCGTCCTGTAACTGTAGGTTACATGTACATGTTGAAACTGAACCACTTGGTAGACGACAAGATGCACGCGCGTTCTACTGGTTCTTACTCATTAGTAACTCAACAGCCGCTTGGTGGTAAAGCACAATTCGGTGGTCAGCGTTTCGGTGAGATGGAAGTCTGGGCGCTTGAAGCATATGGCGCAGCTTACACGCTTCAAGAAATGCTTACTGTTAAGTCGGATGACGTTGAAGGTCGTACCCGTATCTATAAGAACATTGTAGATGGTAACCATTATATGGACCCAGGTATGCCTGAATCGTTCAACGTATTGACCAAAGAGATCCGTTCTTTAGGTATCAACATTGAACTGAAAAATGGTGACTAAGTTTCTCCATTGAATCTCCCCAACCTCTCTTGTTCAAAGAGAGGCTTCCTCGAAAGGGAAGCGGGGAGATTTCTCAGTTAAAAAACAATATTTGTGACCCAGTTGTGTAGTGAAAGTCTCCACAACACACGGAGAAAAAAATTGAAAGACTTGCTCGATATCATGCGCAAAAAGACGGATTCAGACGGTCATGCTCCAGTTGAGTTTGATCGCATCCGTATTGGTCTTGCGTCACCAGAAATGATTAAGTCATGGTCTCATGGTGAAGTTAAAAAGCCTGAAACCATTAACTATCGTACGTTCAAACCAGAACGTGATGGTTTATTCTGTGCCAAAATTTTTGGTCCAGTCAAAGATTACGAATGCTTGTGTGGTAAATACAAGCGTATGAAATACAAAGGCGTCATTTGTGAAAAATGTGGCGTTGAAGTAACAACTGCGAAAGTTCGTCGTGAGCGTATGGGTCACATCGAGCTGGCTTCTCCAGTTGCACATATTTGGTTCTTAAAATCACTTCCGAGCCGTATCGGTCTATTATTAGACATGACTTTACGTGATATCGAACGTGTATTGTATTTCGAATCTTACGTAGTAACTGACCCAGGTATGACTCCATTTGAGAAATACCAACTTTTAAACGATGAAGAATACTTCAACGCTTTAGAAGAACACGGTGATGAATTCACTGCGAAAATGGGTGCAGAAGCTGTTCAAGACTTGTTGAAAGACATCGATCTTGAAAACGAAATTTCACGTTTACGTGAAGAAATTCCAAACACAACGTCTGAGACGAAGCTTAAAAAAGCGTCTAAGCGTTTGAAGTTGATGGAAGCGTTTAAAGAGTCAAACAACAAGCCAGAATGGATGGTGATGAATGTACTTCCAGTACTTCCACCAGATCTTCGTCCGTTAGTACCACTTGAAGGTGGTCGTTTCGCGACTTCTGATTTGAACGACCTTTACCGTCGTGTGATCAACCGTAACAACCGTTTAAAGCGTCTTCTTGACCTTGCAGCGCCAGACATTATCGTACGTAATGAAAAACGTATGTTACAAGAGTCTGTCGATGCATTGTTAGACAACGGTCGTCGTGGTCGTGCAATCACGGGTTCGAACAAGCGTCCATTGAAATCTTTGGCTGACATGATCAAAGGTAAACAAGGCCGTTTCCGTCAAAACTTACTTGGTAAGCGTGTTGACTATTCAGGTCGTTCGGTAATTACTGTAGGTCCTACTTTACGTTTGCACCAATGTGGTCTTCCGAAGAAAATGGCACTTGAATTATTCAAGCCATTCATTTTCGCAAAACTACAAGCATCTGGCCAAGCAACAACCATCAAAGCTGCGAAGAAAATGGTTGAGCGCGAAACGCCAGAAGTTTGGGACGTTCTTGCTCACGTGATTCGTCAACACCCTGTGATGTTGAACCGTGCGCCTACACTTCACCGTTTGGGTCTTCAAGCATTTGAACCGATTCTGATTGAAGGTAAAGCGATCCGTCTTCACCCGCTCGTTTGTGCTGCGTTTAACGCCGACTTCGACGGTGACCAAATGGCGGTACACGTACCATTAACACTTGAAGCGCAGTTAGAAGCGCGTGCGTTAATGATGTCGACCAACAACATCTTGTCTCCAGCGAACGGTGAGCCAATCATCGTACCGTCTCAGGACGTTGTCTTAGGCTTGTATTACATCACTCGTGATGCGATCAATGCCAAAGGTGAAGGCATGGTGTTTGCAGATACTCACGAAGTTAACCGTGCACTTGCAACAGGTCAGGTAAATTTACACGCTCGCGTAAAAGCACGTGTACACCAGACTGTGATTGACGAAAATGGTAACCGTGAACAACAAACCATTGTTGTGGATACAACACCAGGTCGCTGCTTACTTTGGGAAGTTGTGCCAGAAGGTATGGATTTCCAACAAATCAACGTTGAGATGACCAAGAAAAACATCTCTAAATTGATTAACTCTTGCTACCGTAAATTAGGTCTTAAAGATACAGTGATCTTTGCTGACCAATTGATGTACTTAGGTTTCCGTCAAGCGACACGTTCAGGCGTATCGGTCGGTATGGAAGACATGGTGATTCCACCTGCGAAGTACTCAATTATTGAAAAAGCGGAAGTTGAAGTTCGTGAAATTGAGCAACAGTTCGAACAAGGTTTCGTAACTGCGGGCGAACGTTATAACAAAGTTGTCGATATTTGGGCTCGTACCAACGACCAAGTAGCGAAAGCGATGATGGACAACTTGTCTTTTACCACTGTTAAAAACAAACAGGGTGAAGATGAGAAGCAAAAATCATTCAACTCGATCTATATGATGTCTGACTCAGGTGCCCGTGGTTCGGCAGCTCAGATTCGTCAGTTAGCGGGTATGCGTGGTTTGATGGCGAAACCAGATGGTTCGATCATTGAAACTCCAATTAAAGCGAACTTCCGTGAAGGTTTGACCGTACTTCAGTACTTCATTTCAACACACGGTGCACGTAAAGGTTTGGCCGATACAGCACTGAAAACAGCAAACTCTGGTTACTTGACACGTCGTCTTGTAGACGTAGCGCAAGACTTGGTTATTACTGAGCCTGACTGTGGTACTTTGGGCGGTCTTGTAATGACTCCGTTCATTCAAGGCGGTGACGTAATCGAGAACTTAGGTACTCGAGTACTGGGCCGTGTTGTTGCTGAAGATGTGAAGAAAGCCGGTTCTGACGACGTTATCCTGCCACGTAACACTTTGATTGATGAGAAACTTGCAAACTTCCTAGAAGAGCAAGGTGTCGATGAAGTTAAAGTACGTTCAGTGGTTGCGTGTGAATCTACATTCGGCGTATGTGCGAAATGTTATGGTCGTGACCTTGCGCGTGGTCATCAGGTGAACCCTGGTGAGTCTGTGGGTGTTATGGCTGCACAATCGATTGGCGAACCGGGTACACAGTTAACCATGCGTACGTTCCACGTTGGTGGTGCTGCGAGCCGAACGTCTGCTGCAAATAGCATTCAAGTCCGTAACAAAGGTACTGTACGTTTCCACAATGTGAAAACAGTACAACATGCTAAAGGTCACTTGGTATCAACATCTCGTTCAGGTGAAATTGGTATTGCAGATGACTTAGGCCGTGAACGCGAACGCTACAAAATTCCATACGGTGCGTCGATCATCTTGAAAGATGGCGAATCTGTGGAAGCTGGCGGTATCGTGGCGACTTGGGATCCGCACACCCACCCACTTGTAACAGAAGTTGCAGGTAAAGTACGTTTCAGCCAAATTGCTGATGGCGTTACTGTTACCTCGAAGACTGATGATGCAACGGGTATGACGACGATTGAAATCTTACCTGTGACTGCACGTCCTGCGTCTGGTAAAGATTTACGTCCTGCGGTTGTTCTTGATACGACGGATGGTGGTGAGCAGTTCTACTTCCTACCACAAAACACGATTCTTTCTGTCCGTGATGGCGAAACAATTGGTGTGGGTGACGTTATTGGTCGTGTACCTCAAGAAACTTCACGTACGCGTGACATTACCGGTGGTCTACCGCGCGTAGCTGACTTGTTCGAAGCACGTAAACCGAAAGAGCATGCGATTCTTGCTGAAATTTCAGGTGTTGTAAGCTTTGGTAAAGAGACTAAAGGTAAGAACCGTTTAGTGATTACTCCAGATGATGGTTCTGAGATTTACGAAGAATTGATTCCAAAATGGCGTACCATGAACGTGTTCGAAGGCGAACATGTGAACCGTGGTGAAACTGTTTCTGACGGTCCACAGAACCCACATGACATCTTACGCTTGAAAGGCGAAGTTGCGCTGACCAACTACATCGTGAACGAAGTTCAAGACGTATACCGTCTGCAAGGTGTAAAAATCAACGACAAGCACATTGAAGTGATCGTACGTCAAATGTTGCGTAAAGTTGATATCACTGATGGCGGTGATACAAGCTTCATCAAAGGCGAACAAGTGGATTACATCCGCGTGATGCAAGAGAACCAAGCTGTTCTTGCGCAAAACAAGTTCCCTGCGAAGTTTGAACGTCAATTGATGGGTATTACCAAAGCGTCGCTTTCTACTGACTCGTTCATCTCTGCTGCATCGTTCCAGGAAACCACTCGTGTGTTAACTGAAGCGGCTGTAACAGGTAAAGAAGATGATTTACGTGGCTTGAAAGAGAACGTGGTTGTAGGTCGTTTGATTCCTGCAGGTACTGGTCTTGCGTATCACTTAGAGCGTCGTCGTCAAGAAGCTGAAGCTGCAGAGCACGAGCTTGTAAATGATTTCTCTGATGTGGATCAAGCATTAAGCCAAGCATTTAGCGATGAGTTTAACGGTCTGTAATTAGCCCTTTAAATGAATAAAAAGCCACCTTCGGGTGGCTTTTTTATATACTGATGATAATTAAGTCTATACATATTAGAAATGGCGTTTCAAATTAGACAGATCTCAATTGTTTTACTGACAGTTATGTTCCTTCCAGCTTTGCTTATGATGTTTTTGGCTCCACAGCCTGAAATGCACTGGCAACATGCGGTATGGCACTTCATCACACAAGAACTAAATATTAAGACGGGCATTTCTGGGCCATTTCCCTTTTATACCGTAGCGCTTACTGCCTATTTTTCTGTATTTAGTACAATCTGGGCAGTGGTTTTATTCTGGATGATTTGGCAAGAAGAGCGTGAAAATATTCCCCGCATTGCGCAATTTAAGTTTTGGGATGGCTTAATTATAGGAATATTGTTCATTGGGCTGATTTATTTTAGCTTTTCGATGATGCAATGGCATTTTTCTAAACACGATATGACTGTGGGATTAGGTCGGAATGGTTACCTGTTTCAGAATTTATATCAATATAAACTGGGCATTATTTTCGGTGAGTTATTTTTTAGTTTTTTATTGATATTTAGTCAGTTAGCAATCTTCATATCAGGTTATGGGGCATATGATTTTATGAGAGAAAAATTAAGATATGGCCAGTAAAATCACTGCGCGGATTAAAATCTAAGCTTTTGGAGTTAATGATAAAGAAAGTTTATATAAATCCAATGTAGAAAAATGAAATGCGTTTAAATCGGCTATGAATCATTGATTAGAGCACTTTATAACAGGTAAAGATGCAGTTAAAGTCAAAATTTCACAAAAACCATTTCGTTGATTCAGCCACCTTCGGGGGGCTTTTTTTGTCCTTTTGTTACAGAAGTGGATTTAAGCTTTTATAAATTTCACATTTTTCCTATATTAAAAATATAAGTACACAAATCTCCTTACTTCATTAACGATTAAAAAATAGAGGTGGTTCCACATGAAATTGACATCAAAACTATTGGGCTTAAGCATCTTCGCATTTGTGAGCCAAACGATGGCAGCGCCGATGCCGAATACCATCACCGTGGAGGATAAGGCGGTTGTACCGATTGTCAAAACACAGATTATTCGCAGTGTCGCGGGTCAAGACCCTGTGCGGACGACCGAAGCGACTATTTTTGAAGTGAAAAATGGCGGTAAAGATATTGTGGCGCGTGAAGTGGTTCTCGAAGAAAATGCCAGCCAATTTTCAGATAAAAAAATGTCGGCACCGATTGTGCAAAAGGGTAGCGTGATTGTTCCGACATCCAAAGTTGAAGTGAAATCGACCTTGAGTCAAGGTGGTGTTGTCCTTGCAGAAGGTAAGCAAGTTGATGCACAAGGGGTTGAGTTTAAGAAAGGGCAGCAACCTGTACGTAAGGAGCTGAAACTGGATCAAGTGAAAGATCCGAATAGTCAAGAAAGTGTGACGCGTGCGGTGCTCCAAGAAAATGGCACCACCACCAAAGATGTGGTTGTGGTGAAAGAGCCTGAATAAGCTTGAGTTGAATACGGTAAGAAGCCCTCTCAGGAGGGCTTCTTATTTACAAATTTTCAGCAATAGCACCTGTAACCGTAACATTTCACGGGTTTTAAGTTCATACTGATCTTTTATGTTGTAAGAAATAGCCAATAAGGACAAATCTCATGAAAAAGTATATGAGCATTATTGCAGTGGCATCTTTTTCGACGATGCTGTTGGCAGGTTGTGAGAATATGAGTGCTTCCGAGCAACGTATTGGGACAGCGGCTTTAGGCGGTGCAGTAGGTGGTGCTGCGGGGAATAGCCTCGGTGGCGGTGTAGGTGCAGCCATTGGTGGCGGTGCTGGTGCAGCTGTGGGCAGTAAAGCTCAAGGTGGCTCAAACCGTAGTGCAACCTACAGTGGTGTTGGCGGTGCGATTGGTTCAGCAGTGGGTAAAAGCGTGTTTGGTGGTAATACCGGCGCAGCCATTGGTGGTGCCATCGGCGGTGGTGCAGGCGCTGCAATTGAAGAACGTAAATAATGTTTTAAGTTCAGATTTTCAAAAAGCACTTCATGGAAGTGCTTTTTTTATAGCTGTGCCGGTTTAGGTTTTTTACGACGGATATATAAAGTCTTTTCCACTTCGGCAATTCGAATGCCAGCTTCATCATAAATATTTAAGGTATAAATACGATGTACGGGGGCATAGTTGTCGGCCAGTTGTTTCACGGTCGCGATTTCTTGGGCATCGAGGTGAAAGTCTGCATAGACTGTACTGCGCCCTTGGCTGAGAAATTGGATAGAGGCTGCTTTGTCCCAGACAATATACTTATTGCCTAAGTGATGCATCAGCAGGGTCATATAAAAAGGATCGACCATTGCATATAAGCTCCCGCCAAAATGTACGCCGACAATGTTTCGGTTTTGTCGAGTCAGGGGCATTTTGACGCGAATGTGGTAGTGTTTAAGGTCAAATTTTTCAATTTGAATCCCTGCACCTTTAAAGGGAGCAAAATGATTGAGAAAGTATTTCGCGACAATTGGCTGTGTCACAAGTTTTTTTAAAATGCTCATTTCGGTCAATGGTATCTGATGAACTTCTATCCATACTAGAGAAGATCAAATCAATTGGCATTGATCGTTTTGCCAGTAAAGTATAAAAAACAGTCAATAACAATAAGGAGCTGAATATGGAGCAGCAAAGTCATTGGGTACAGACAACTGATCAGCAAAGACTTTATGTCAAAACATGGGGGAAATCGGAGAATCCTGTCGTAGTCTTGGTGCATGGCTATCCTGATAATCAGGACGTATGGGAGCCTGTGATTCAATACCTCATCCATGATTATTATATTGTGACTTATGACGTACGTGGCGCAGGTATGTCGAGTGTGCCGCGTCGTACACGTGCCTATGCCTTGCCTCAGCTATCGCTAGATTTGGAAAGTGTGGTGAATAGTATGATCCCACAGCGTAGCTTTCATCTGGTTGCGCATGACTGGGGAGCGATTCAGTCATGGGAGTCCGCGACTGAGCCTAAATTTAGAGAGCGTATGCTGTCATTTACCACCATTTCAGGCCCATGCTTAGACCATGCCGCATTTTGGATGCGTGAACAGTTCACACAATACAAGCCTCAATTTTTTAAGCAATTAACGAAGTCTTGGTACATTGCGGCCTTTCAGTTGCCTTTTCTGGCACCAAGCGTATGGCAGTTTTTTAGTCCTGAGCATTGGGGCAAAGTTTTATCGCGTTTAGAAGGACGTTCAGACTTACCGCTGAATCATCACATTGCTGCTGATGGTAAACACGGGGTTGGGCTCTACCGCGCCAACTTTATCCCACGCCTGACGAAACCTCGGGAACGCTTTGCAATTTGTCCCGTACAAGCGATTGTGTTGGAGCAAGATCAGTTTGTGAGTCCAGCGTTAATCGATGAAATACCGAAGTGGGTCGAGAATTTTCAACGGGTGAATGTAAATGCCAACCACTGGGCAATCTTGAGCCAGCCTGAGGTAATTGCTAAAGAAATCAAAAGGTTTGTTCAAAACTGGCGTTGTGTTAAAGCCAGCTGAAATGATCTGTGAAAGAGAAAGGTGCTAGCGACCTGTAAGGGCAGAATTTTTTGGTTATTTTCTGATAAAATGCGCCTTTCTTCCAAGTCACTCTTTTCACTATGTTCGCAATTCTTGCCGCTATTGGGGTCATGTTTGGACTTTCATTAGCTCGTGTGCCTGTAGTATTTGCATTAATTATTGGTGCTGTCACAGGCGGTTTATTGGCTGGTTTAGGGCTACACGGTACCCTCGAAGCATTTAATAATGGGCTTGGGGGCGGCGCAAAAATTGCGTTGGCTTACGGGGTCTTAGGTGCATTTGCTTTGGCTTTGGCACGCTCAGGTTTACCTGACTTGTTGGCCTATAAGCTTATTAAAACATTGAAAGGTTCGAGCAATGAAAAGGCACAAAATCGGGTTAAATATCTGATTTTTATAACCGTCGCGTTAGCAGCCATTTGTTCACAAAACGTCATTCCTGTGCATATTGCGTTTATTCCAGTCCTGATTCCTCCTTTATTAAGTGTGTTTAACCATCTTCAGTTAGACCGTCGACTAATTGCTTGCGTTCTAACCTTTGGCTTGGTTGCCACTTATATGCTGGTACCATTTGGATTTGGTGCGATTTTCCTGAATGACATCTTAGGTCAAAATATTAATACTTTTGGGCAACCCTACGGTTTTAAAATCAATTATGCCGATATCCCTTCAGCAATGGCCATTCCTGTTTTTGGCATGTTTGTCGGTTTATTGGTTGCTGTATTCTTTAGTTACCGTAAGAAACGTGTATACGAAGAAGTACATGTGGAACCAGTGCAGCAAAGTATTTCTTCTGAACTTGATATCACGGGTGAGAAGTCTAAGCCTGAAATTTCAAAGTTTACGTTATCTATGGCTCTCATTGCGGTAGTTGCTACGCTTTGGGTACAAATTGCATCAGATTCCATGATTTTAGCTGGTTTGGTTGGTGTTGCTATTTTGAGCTGTGCAGGCATTTTTAAATGGAAAGAAGCAGATGATGTGATTATTAGCGGTATGCGAATGATGGCATTAGTTGGTTTCATTATGATTGCAGCACAAGGTTTTGCATCTGTTATTTCTGCGACCAATCAAGTGCCAGCATTGGTAGAAGCATCAGTGCAATGGATTGGTTCTAGCCAAGGACTCGCTGCATTTTGGATGCTCTTGATTGGCTTACTGATTACTTTAGGCATTGGTTCTTCGTTCTCTACCATTCCAATTTTAGCAATTATTTATGTGCCGTTGTGTATCCAGTTTGGTTTCAGTCCAGCGGCAACCATTGCGATTATTGGTACGGCTGCAGCACTCGGTGATGCGGGTTCTCCGGCTTCTGACTCCACTTTGGGGCCGACTTCGGGTTTGAACATGGATGGTCAGCATGATCACATGAAAGACAGTGTGATCCCGACCTTTATTCACTTTAATATTCCACTCATGATTTTCGGTTGGATTGCGGCCATGGTGTTGTAATTAAAAATCCAATTATTATAAAAAGGCGATTTTAAATCGTCTTTTTTATTATTTATTCAGATTAAAATAATCGGGTTTATAATGTTAATTCGGATTAAAAAGGTTGGAATTAAAATATATTTATTTTGATTTTTCGTTATTAATTTAAAACCAACTAAAATAGTATATTTAATATTTAAATCAATTAAAAACAATTACTTAAAAATAGCATTTAAAATACATTATTATTATAATTGCATATTAATTACACTCTTGTTTATGATGAGTTAATGTTAATTTTTATATTAATTATTTTACAAACAGAGGTTATTTGAAATGTTGAAGCAAATTGCTCTAATTACATTAATGGGTCTTTCTGCATCTGCTGCAATGGCAGGTCAATGGCAAGTCAAAGTCGGTGGATCTGCAGTTGCACCAACGCAGGACACGAAAATTGCGAATGGTACATTAACGGTTGAAGCAGATAGCGAACTCGCGTTTACGCCATCGGTTGAATATTTCTTTAATGACAATATTTCTGCAGAGTTACTGCTAGCAACGCCAATTAGCCACGATATACTCATTAATGGTGCAGAAGCAGTAAAAATTAAACATTTACCGCCAACATTAACTGCAAAATATAACTTTAAAAACTCAACAGGTTTCACGCCTTATATTGGTGTCGGTGCAACAGCTTTTATTGCATGGGATGAGGAGGGTGTGAAGAGCGTAAAAGAAGATTTTGGTTATGCTGCGCAAATTGGTTTTAACTTCCAACCTGCTGATGCAAAAAACTGGGGTGTGTTTGCCGATGTCCGTTATGCAGATCTGAACCCAGAAGTAAATGTAGATGGCACAACGAAGTTTAAATTAGATATCGATCCAGTAATTTATACACTCGGTTATAGCTACAAATTTTAATAATTAAAAGTAGCTTTTTAAGAACCTCATCGATGATGGGGTTTTTTTATGCAAAGACTAAAGTTGAATAGTGATCAATGCTGAAATAAATCACGATGATTCAGTATTAAAAGAAAATCATCTATAAAATGGATAGAAACAGAATAAGAGAGTGATAAAAATGAAATCTATGTTCGGAATCGGTTTAGTCTGTGGTTTGGCGTGGAGCATGCATGCTCAAGCGGCAAGTTTTAATTGTGATAAAGCAAAAACGACGACAGAACATGCGATTTGTGAGTATCGCCAAATCAACGATGCCGATGTGAAAATGGCCACCACCTATACCATCTTAAAACGTCTTGTTCCGATGGGGACACGTGGCTTGATTCAAGATGAGCAAGTGAAGTGGTTGAGTCTCCGTGACCGCTGTGGTGCTTCACAACGTTGCCTTATGGATGTGTATAAAATGCGCCAGCAGCAGTTAGAACTACAGCTAGATCGTATTTACCGTCAGGGCCCATTTTAAAAAAAGCAAAAAAACTTGCGATTGCTATTGAAAAACGTATCGCTCACTCCAATTCATTAAGCATTCTCTATAAGACTTAATACATTAAGGAGCGATTGATGAGCGAGCAAAACGCACATAAACATAGTTTCCAAGCTGAAGTGGCTCAGCTATTACATTTAGTGACGCACTCACTGTATTCAAATCCTGACATTTTCCTACGTGAATTGATCTCAAATGCATCCGATGCCTGCGATAAATTGCGTTTTGAAGGCATTAATCATCCTGAATATTATGAAAATGACCCGGACTTACATGTGCGCGTCAGCTTTGATGAAGCCAATCAAACACTGATCATTTCAGACAATGGGATTGGTTTAACTGAACAAGAAGCGATTGACCACTTAGGTACGATTGCTAAGTCTGGAACCAAGGACTTTATGTCTAAGCTCACAGGTGACCAAAAATCAGATGCACAACTGATTGGTCAGTTTGGTGTCGGTTTCTACTCAGGCTTTATTGTGGCTGATAAAATTACCGTAGAATCACGCCGTGCAGGTGTGGATGCTGATCAGGCGGTACGTTGGGTCAGTGCGGGCACGGGTGAGTTCGAAGTCGAGCAGATCCACAAAGACAGCCGTGGTACCGGTATTATTTTACATTTGCGTGAAGATGCGTTGGACTATTTACAGTCGCATAAAGTGAAGCAAATTATCAATAAATACTCAGATCACATTAGCCTGCCGATTGAGATGCAAAAAGAGGTTTGGCAGCAAGAAGAAGCGGTTGAAGGTGAAGAGCCAAAACCGGGTCAGTATGTGAAAACGGGTGAGTGGGAAGCGATTAACTCAGCCAGCGCCCTGTGGACACGTAATAAAAATGAAGTGACTGAAGAGCAGTACATCGATTTTTATAAGAATCTCAGCCATGATTTTGAAGCCCCACTGGCATGGGCGCATAACCGTGTCGAAGGCAGTACTGAATATACGCAGTTGTTGTATGTACCGACCAAAGCTGCAGCCAATATCTTTACCCGTGAAGCCAAAGCGGGGATTAAGCTCTATGTAAAACGGGTCTTCATTATGGATGATGCGGATAACTTGATTCCAAACTATTTACGCTTTGTTCAAGGGGTGGTTGATAGTGCCGATTTACCACTGAACGTTAGTCGTGAGTTGTTACAAGAAAGCCGTGATGTGAAAACCATTCGTGAAGGGAATGCACGCCGTGTATTGACCATGTTGGATGCTTTAGCCAAATCGGAAGATGAAAAAGATCAAGAGAAGTTCAAAACCTTCTACCGTGAATTTGGTTCAGTGTTGAAAGAAGGTTTGGGCGAAGACTTGGGTAACCGTGAGCGTATTTTAAAACTTTTACGCTTCTCAACTTCAAACAATGATGTGGTGAGCACTTCTTTGCAGGACTATAAAGCGCGTATGCCTGAGGGGCAAAAAGCGATTTACTATGTGACTGCAGACAGTCTCAATGCCGCGAAGAACTCGCCACAACTTGAGTTATTTAAGAAAAAAGGCATTGAAGTCTTACTCATGGCAGACCGTGTCGATGAATGGGCAATGGAATTTGTGCATGAGTTTGATGGCACACCAATGCAAAACGTGGCGAAAGGTGCAGTCGACTTAGGTGATTTACAAGATGCCGAAGAGAAGAAGGCACTTGAGGCAGCTGCAGAGCAGTTTAAACCTGTGGTTGAAAAACTATCTGACTCATTGAAAGCCAAGACCAAAGAAGTACGTGTGACCACACGTTTGGTGGATTCACCTGCATGCTTGGTGACAGGTGAGGGAGAGCTTTCTCCACAACTGATTCGTATGCTGCAACAAGCGGGTCAGGCCGTACCTGAAAGCAAGCCAATTTTGGAAATTAACCCAGAGCATCCATTGGTGAAAAAATTAGAAAATTCGGCACAGTTTGATGACTTGGCCAATGTGATTTTTGACCAAGCGATGATTGCTGAAGGCGGCTTACCTGATGATCCTGCCGAATATATCAAACGGATTAACAGCTTATTGCTTCAATAAACCATTATATGTTTAAAGAAAGCCTATCGTTAAGATAGGCTTTCTTTTATGTCAATGAGTTGGATCAAGCACCTTAAAAACTGTCGAATGTATTGATTAACTCGGTGGAAAAGAAGTTGATGTGGATATCCGTGGATAAGTGAGAACTTATCCACAGTTCAGCTTAAATATCCACCATGCCATTAAAATAAAGCCTCAAAACGCACCAAGGCACTGACGTAATGGCTGCGGTCTTCACGGTGATCATTAAAATAATTTAAATCGCCTTGGATATAAAACCACTCGCGTAAGAAGGGTTGACGCCACGAGACAAAAGGCCCCCAACGGTTCAAACGCAGGTCGTCGTTGTTGTAGAAACCGCCAGTGTAAATGCCGTAATTAAAACGATTGCCATGAAAGAATTGGTGTTGTCTAAAGCTATAGTTATCCCAGAGTAGATCATCATCTTGTTCGTCTGCATAGGTCAGACTGAACTGATTGGATAAAAAGGCTTGATTGGGGCGTGCATGGGTCAGCTCTAGATTGGTACGTAAATAATTTTCACTGTCGATACCATAACGATAAATCTGTTCAGCATAAGCGCGAAAATCATTGTCGAGTTTCCATTCTCTCGATAATTTGATACGCGCGTAAATATCATCCCCTGAACGGACCCCTAGGTCGAAATCGGTTTCAAAAGGTAGGCGATCTGACAATTGTGACCATCTTAATGCTATTGAACTATTGGCATCACGGGTTTGGCGACGGTCGAAGGATTTGTCGTTGTCTGGACTAGGCGGGTTTTCATTGGTAATCGCGACATTGTTTTGCAGTTCATTATCTAAAGAGTCATCCCCAAACACCACACTGAGTTTATGTTCTAAGGTTGGAAGTTTAACTCGACCCCGAATACGCGGTTTTACATCATATTCATCATGTTTATTCCAGCGGTTATCGACCAAGACACGTAATGTGGCTGTAGCTGGTTTTTTAGGATCGGTTTCACCAAACCAATTGTCCATTTTGGCGGCTGTTCGGTCTGCCCAGTTTCGAACTTCTTTTTGCTGGCGGTCGACCCACGTGCGTTCTTCAGTGAGGTCAGTCGTGGGCACAATCAGCTCGTCCGATTCTTCAGGTAGAACGGTTGGAAGTGAGTCAATCCACTGTGGAATTTGGTATAAAAGTCCACTACCTTTGGGGGGCGATGCGATTTTGTCAATTTCAGCCACGTCGTGAGGTGGCACAAAATGTTGTGTGCTGTTGGTATTGCTTTCCGCCCAAGCCACGTTGACGTATGTACCTAAACTTAGACAGAAAAATAAAGAGATGGATCCCACATGTTGAGTTCTTAGCATGCTTTCGTACTTTATTGTTCTTCGATGTTTTAGTGTTGTAAATTTCACATAAGAACACAAGTAGAAAATACAAAACTCTACAACTCACTGCTCAGTTGTTTTTGAATAGAATCAAATAATTGAAACACGGTGATAGGTTTAGGCAAAGTGGAAATCGTATTTTGAATCAGTTGCCAACTGACGCCGTGCTGTCGGTCTAAGACCAAGCATGGATAGGCGATCTCGGTACGTGAGAGTTCAACCCGCTTTTGACCATGAATCACTCGAATTTTTTGTCGTTCTTTTAACACTAAAATGGGCGTATTTACGTCCGCGGGGCTTTCTTCAAACTGGATGAATTTACGGCTATTGAGTAGATCGGCCAGAATAAATGGATGATAGTCTTCAATATGCCATACCAGTTTGGCCTGTTGGGTATACAGCTGAAAAATCGAAAATGCATCATGCATATGACCCTGTAGCTGGTCCCATTCAATTTCGCGGATGGCTGCGACTTGATGCTGACAACTCTGGGCAAATTGTTGGCTCAGGCGAATGGCTTCCGTGGGACTGTCAGCACCGAATAGAGCCAAATACTTAATAAACTCTCCGTGCTGCTGGGTCTGTTCTGCCAAATAGATGGGATAGTCCAACCAGTGATCGAGTTGGTCGCTGTGGATCAGAAAATCGATATTTTGACCGATCTCGGTGTGCCCTGAAATGTCGAGGCCATAGAGCTTAGGATCTAAATTTGGTTGATGCAGCGTGCACAATTTCGCTTGATATTGCCCCAGATTAATCTGTGTGGGCAGTATGGGTTGCGCAGCAGTAGCTGATGCTTCTGAATTTTCTGTATGGCTATCCTGCAAAACAGGGCATGGTGCTGTCACCTCGCTTTCAAGTGGATCTTGCTGTTGAAATTCAGATGAAATGTCTGTATCTGGTTGTTCAGCCAAGATCGATCGCCTTTGGATAAAATCCTGAATGGCAAGCGTTGAAATAGACGCACTTGGTTTGAGGTCAAATCGAATGGGTGCAGCGGCTTCAATGATAAATTCTTCCTGAGGCGGACATAGCCCATTACTTAAAAGAGGCTGATTGCTGAGAATCAAATGATTTTCTGCTAATACTTCAGATTGAAGATCTAAATCTTTTTGTACGATATCGGACTGATTTTCAGGTTTCTTATCTTGTTTGATACTTAGTTTAATAGGATTGATTGGGACGACATCTTCTACAGTGTTTTCTTTAAAAGACCTGAGTTCAGTTCCTTCAATTTGAGTTGCATTTGGGGCACAGTCAAATTGAAGTTGTATTTCCGTATTGAAATGAAGCGCTGCTTCAGCCTTAGATAAAAGCAGACTAGACTCAGGACGGACTTCGGGGAAGTCTGACACAGACTCTTGGGTTCGTTCAGCCGATGTATCATCTGTAGCAATGCTTAAAAGCTCAATACCCGTGAAAACAAAAGCGTCACTAACTACATTGTCCTGTGCATGCCCTATGTCAGTTTTTTTATGGGATATGGTTGTAACGGGCGGGATAAACTGGTCTCGTGCAACTTCTGCAACTTCTGCAACTTCTGCAACTTCTGCAACTTCTGCAACTTCTGCAACTTCTGCAACTTCTGCAACTTCTGCAACTTCTGCAACTTCTGCAACTTCTGCAACTTCTGCAACTTCTTCGGATATTTCTGGTGTCGTAATAAAAGGTACGTTCTCGGGCTGTTGAACGCTTTGCACATGGATCAAAAACCATTGGTAAGCGTGTTCAAACTTTATGTGCCATGGGCTGCTATACAGTGTAGGTGGGGTGTTTTGAAAAACAATTTGCCAGCCTAAACCTGATTTATATAAAACACCCCATGCGAAAGCCGCCTGCTGTTTTAAGGCATCGGTTAAAGCAGATTCATATTGAAATAGTCCAATATAGGCATGCTGGTAAGGGCTTTGTTGTATCCAGCGTTCAGTCGCCGCTTGAGGCTGAGTCAGCACCTTATAGGCTTCGAGTTGTTTTTGAAAAATGGGTTCATCACAGAGTGCAAAGATTTCACGGATGCGTTTTTTCGAGCGCGCAATTTCAAAAAAAGACAGAGGTTGATGCTCCAAACCATCAATCAATTGATGCAGTTCTTTGATCAGCAGTGCTTTTTCGATTGCTTTCATGCGCTGAACTCTAAAGTTGTTTTTGTGCTTGTTCCAAGTAGCTTGCCAAAACCATATTGATGGCCAGTTCAAGTAATTTATATTCGGTTGAAGTCGGCTGCGTATACTGCTGTGCAAACACAATCAATTGATCAAGGTCAATGGCTTGGGGGGGAATGCGGCCTTGAATGAGGGCTTGTAAATTTTGCATAGGCATGTGCTATTGAGTGCATTTAATTTATTGGTTTTGGAGTTCAGTCTTCTTGTTTGATCATAATTAGAAAAGAATAAATAGGCAAAAATTATTCTGCTCTTGATACGAGAAAAGGGTTGTGAAAAATGTAGATAATTTCGATTTCAGCACAGATTGAATTAAATATTTTTGCCCTAGAGGGTTCATAGCTGAAATTTTTTGTCAGTTCTTTGCAATTTTGGGCAAAAAAAATAGGCAATCAACATTGCCTATTTTTGACCAAGTCAGCACAAATTACGCTTCTTGGTGTGGTGCAGCCGCAGGAGCATCAGCCGTTGCCGTTTGAGTGTCTGCTGGTTTTTTTACAGGAAAATCTGGAACAAAAACAACTTGTGCAGAAACAGTTGCAGAAAGAGCCATTACAGCGACAGCCAAAGCATATTTAACAGCGTTCATGATATTTCCTCTAAAAAGGAGGTCTCACTAAGGAGACTGGGAGTTTTAAAAAGATAAATTTCGCATGAATAATATCAAAAAATGATCGATTTAAGCGCTGGTTTAGGCCATTAAAAGATGAATGGCGAGTTCATTTATTGTTAAAAAACAATTAATTAGAATAAATACTCTAGTCTGGTATAGAGTTTTTACTCCAGTGCTAAGCTGTTTAAATTTAAAGTGAAAATTTAGATTTTCAAGTTTGAAATGAAGCTTGAAAGTAGGACTTTTTTGTCTGAAATGAGACCTGAAAAAGGACTTGGAGTTACATGATTAATTGTTTAAATATTCATCATTTTGAAGTCTTTTGATTGTGCATACTGTGTAAGTTTTTGCTGTGGAATGTTTAAGTTATCTATTTTTGATTAAAAATTCACCTAAGATGAACAGGCAAAAACAACAATAGCTGAGGACAAACAGATGGCCATTGCAAAAGTGGTAGAAGTCAATTCAAGCAGTGCGAAAAGTTTTGAAGATGCGATTCAGACAGGGATCGCAAAAGTCACTGAGACGGTGAAGAATGTTCAAGGTGCTTGGATCAATGAACAAAAAGTGGTGATTAAGGACAACCAAATTGTAGAATATCGGGTCAATCTTAAAATTAGTTTCTTGGTCGATTAAACATAAATCCATTTTTTTTAACCTATAAAAAAATCCCCGCAGGCCGGGGATTTTCTTATCTATGGATAGGGCTCAGTTAAGGTCTGAAACCAGTATCCTTATGATTATTTGGGTGTTTCACAAGACTCATCGGAACACTGTGCCGCATTATTTTCTTCTGCTGGCATTTGTGCTTTTTCAAGGACTTGTAAAAAGACTTCACGCGGCTGTGCACCCGCTAAAGCCACACGTTGATCGAAAACAAAGAAAGGTACACCCGTTACTTTCAGTTGTTCACGCGCCACTTCTTGGTCAAACTTCACGAAATCTGCGTATTCGTCAGAATCCAGCACATCATCTACTTCAACTGGGTTTAAGCCAATACGAGAGGCCACGTCTTCAATGGTTTCACGTTCACCAATCGGTAAGCCTTGCGTCATATAGCTAAAGAAAAAGGCTTCTTTAGCTTCATTGCCTAAACCATGGCTTTGAGCAAGGTGAATAATACGGTGTGCATTGAAACTGTTGCCTGAGTTGGCATTTTCCCAGTTAAATTCAATGCCTTCTTCCGCAGCCATTTTGGCAATATTACGTTGCATCTCTTCCACTTCAGCGACTGTGCGACCATATTTTAGTGCGAGACGTTCTGAGTTCGAAATTTCTTGGCGTACTGGTGCATCTGGATCCAGTTCAAAACTGTGCCAATGCACTTCCAATTCCACACCAGCTTGTTCAGCCGCCGCTTCTAAACGTTTTTTGCCAATATAACAAAAAGGACAAACAACATCTGACCAAATATCTACACGCATGCGATTTCTCAAAAATAGTAAAAAGAGCAATTAAGGAAATGATGGGGATGAGTTATAAAATTTAAAGCAAGGCCATTAAAAAAAGCTGTTTCGCTATGGATTCAATCAGTTGAACCCTCTGGGCTTGACCGTTTATCTGACAACTACGCAGCATAAAGATCGAAAAATATACAATAGGGTTAAGGCGCTCAGTTTGAGTATGCCTTTTTATATCTCTTATCGTTTGGGATTGTTTTATGAAATTTTTAAATTCTCTTCCAGTTTTTTGTTGTGCTCTTCTTTTTATGCCGACTTTGCTGCAAGCCAATGGTGAGATTGTGAGTCTACCGACTTTTAAAACTATGGCGGAATCAGAGCTACGTGCTGAAACGGGTGTGATTCCTTATCAACAGGATGAAAATATTCGTAAAGCCTTGCAGCACCGTATTGTTCAGTTGCAGGATGATGCACAGTCTTTTGTGGTCGATCCGACTATCACTCAAAACATCGATATTTTGCCCCCTGCGGTCACAGCAGATCTAAATTCTGTGCCACCTTTGTTACGTGAGCATGTCTTAAACATCGCCGCTGGTTTGCAGTCGTCTAATCCAACTGAAGGTTTGTATATCATGTTGCAGCCGTTTGGCATTGACCGTAATGCGACCAATGTACAAATTGCCCGTGAACAAATTTCGATTGGGCAGATTGATCGGAATTTTATGCAAGGGATTCAACAGAATAGTCAGCAACCGAGAACAGCTCCAGCGAAGTAATACTTCCTAATTCATTTATCGCCAGTACATTCCTCATCCACTTGGGGAGGGTACGGCCTGAGCGTCCTCAAAGATCGATAACATGTTGAAATATTGATCATGTGCCTTTATTTGCTATGATGAAAAGAAATGAAGAGGAAGCTGAACATGCGACGTATCGTGTTGATTTTAGTTCTTGCGACCAGTGCCGTTTTTGGTTGGATGTATTATCAGTATTCTCAACAACAAAAAGAGCAGCAGCAGCTACAACGCTATGAAACGGTGCTGTATGAAAAGACTGAACAAATTTACAAACAAGCTCAAGATTGGACCACACCGATTCAAGTCGATGTGAAAGACCCACGTCTGACAGGTGACTATCAAATTATGGCGGAGTTTGTGCTCAGTCATATGCTGCAAAATGCCGAAGCGCGTAATCAATATCTGCGAGATTTAAAAGCCTTAAATTGGGATCAATTTTTAAATATTGACCGATTAAGCAAAGACAAAAAGAACAATTATGCTGAAACGGAGCAAATGCTGAAAGACGTACATGCCGTTGTCGATAGCTATGCACAGCAGGTTGAACAACGTCAAAAAGAGGCGATTGCTCAGGCCAAAGATTTAGCAATATCTTCGCGGTTCCGCCATCAACTGACCGACAGCATGAAAGCCAGTGAAAAAAGCCATGAAGCCACCCGCCTGTTTAGTCTTGAGCAGCAGAATTTAGCCAAGGCGGATCAAATTTTCTTGGTGCTGAAAAATAATCAATGGGAAAAGAAAAATAACACCTTTATGTTTTATGAAGATGCCCCACTACAGCAGTTTAATGCGCTGTATAAAGAGATTTTAGCCTTAAATAGCCAAATGCAGCAGGTCGAAAAACAGACCCAAAAAGAGGTAGAACAGAAGTTATAACACCGTGCAAAGATGACAGTCTTGTAAGCGGACTGTCATCTGTTGTTCAAAATTGGCTGCTAGAGTAAAAGCATCACAACGATGACGACTTTTCAGTGCAGGCAGGTGAGTCATGAGAACCATACACGTTTTTGATGATATTCAGCATGTGTATAGTGAGTTTGTAGAAAATAAAAACTATCCAAAATTAGAACGCTTAAGCAACTGGGGGAAGAATCGTTTTTTCTTCAACCAATATTTCAAAATGATTGAAGACTGGCACCACACCGAACAAATCGTGATTCAGTTTAACCAACAGTACTTCAGTCTAGATACGGGCAGCGCACCTGACTTTATGGACAAAGAAAAGTATATGGCTTGGTTGATGGGCGAGCTCTTAATTTAAATCCTTCACAAAAAAACACAGCGCCCGATTCGTTCTAGGCGCTGTGTTTTTATGGGATTAATCAAAAATTTTATCGGCTGCTTGGAACGGCAGGCTGACCACGTCGATTGCCACGGCAAAAGGTAGTAGCACTAATTTTTCAAAAGGATTCATGCCCGACTTCGATTTATAACTTTCCTCTTGATGGGTATAAATGCTCACCTGATAAGGTTTACTCAAGGCTTTTAAGGACGCTAAATTGTTCGCTGCAGGGTAGACCACACCTGCCAGTTTGATCTCGAAACAGAAACGCTGCGCAAACATGCGTTCATCACTGGAACTTGAACATTCCTTCGCGCCATTTTCAATAAAAAACTCCAAATCTTTCTTACTGATGTCTTCTTTGAGTTTCACATAAGACAGTGGTAGTGTCCCTGTGAAATGACCATCATTCTTTTCTGAATAGAAACTTAGTTCTCGGGTCACTTGAATATTTTTCGGCTCCAATTTCCCAATCAAACTGACAAATTGAGGCCCACCTTGGGTAAGGACATAACTTTTTTGTTGCCCTGCAATCACTAAACTATGCGCAGGTAAATTCGGCAGAGGCTGAGCAGGTTTGCCAAAAGCCACCACTTGGTCTTCAATCAAGGTCACTTTGTTGGTACGGGTATAGGTTTTATTGTCTTTGGTCATCAGGGTTTTGGTGGCACAGCCTGTGAATAATGTTCCCATGACGCCTAAGCAAATGATGGTTTTTAAAGGTGATGCAAACATCGATAGACTCCGACTCATTTGAAATATAGTTAAGCTGAATTTTTATTGTCTTTAAGCCTATCATTAAAATGTTCAAAAAGTCGCCAAAGCTCAAAATTTTAAAGTCATGAACGTTCTAGGAGTCGCTCAATGCCGTGGCAACAGATTTTATTTTTTATCCATCTGCTGTTTCTAGATAACGAATGAATGTTCATTTGAGTAGGAACTGGCTATGATCATGCAGGCGCTTGATAAAAAATTATGGACTGGCGAATACGTCATAACAAGGTGGGGACTAGGCTGATGCAAGACTTGATTTGTTATAAAGAACTGCCTGTGTGGACTGCGCAAACCATTCCGCAAGGGTTTAAAAATCAACACAATACCAAAGCGGGTACGTGGGCCAAGCTACAGATTTATCAAGGTGAACTAAGCTTTGCTTTTTTAGATGAGGCAGGCCAAGTGCAATCTGAACATGTGTTTACCCCTGAGCAACAGCAACCGTTTATTCAGCCTCAAGCATGGCATAAAATTGTTTCGACCAGCGACGACATAGAGTGTCAGTTGCAATTTTACTGCACCCCGCAGGATTATTTTTATAAGAAATATCAGCTTTCACCTACTCACTCAGAAATTTTGGCGGCTACGCCGTATTTACACAGTGGCCGAGCTTTGGATGTGGGCTGCGGACAAGGGCGAAATGCGCTGTACTTAAGACAGCAAGGCTTTGAGGTGGATGCTTGGGATGTGAATCCGCAAAGTTTGCAAAAACTACAGCAAATTATAGATGCCGAAGATATTCAAAAGATTCATGTGCAACAGCGTGACCTTAATGCTGACCCAAGCATTACAGGTAAATACGACTTTATTTGCTGTACGGTGGTGATGATGTTTTTAGAAGCGCCAACGGTGAAACCATTGATTGCGCAGATGCAGCAAGCCACAAATGTAAATGGGTTTAACTTGATCGTCTGTGCGATGGATACGCCTGACCTGCCTGCACAGCCTGACTTTCCTTTTGCTTTTAAAGCAGGGGAGTTAAGTGCGCTATACGATGGCTGGAACATCGTGAAATACAATGAAAATGTAGGTGAGTTACATCGGGTTGATGCGCAGGGTAATCGGATTAAGCAGCATTTTGCAACGTTATTGGCGCAGCGAATAATTGATTAGCATTATATTTTTTATAATATATATATAACCTAGGTTATATTCGATAGAATTAGGCTGGGTTATTTTATAAATTTTATCTATGAAGCGTTATCAGGTCTTAGATTTGTTTTCGGGTGCAGGGGGAATGGCTGAAGGTTTTCTTCAGGCTGGCTTTGACATCCCTTTTGCATCTGATAGAAGTCCTCAAGCTGCATTGACATATGAATATCGTCATAGAGAACAGTTGGGTTACAAACTTGATTATTTTTGTGGTGATGTTCAAGAGCTAGCAGAAGAAAAAAAGCTCAAAGAATTTTTAGGAAAAGATTTTTTTAATATAGATGTCATTTGTGGTGGCCCACCTTGTCAGGGTTTTAGTATGGCGGGGAAAAGAAACCCAGATGATTTAAGAAATCAGCTTGTTCGTAGTTACATCAATATATTAAAACAAATACAACCAAAGTATTTTGTCATGGAAAATGTGACAGGAATTTTGTCAGCAAAATTTTCTGTATATCAAGGCCAATTTCAAAGTTATGAAAATGAATTAGTAACTAAGGTTCTTTTGAAAGAGTTTACAGAAATTGGTTACGAAAATGTTGTTATTAAAACGTTAGATGCAAGTAATTATGGTGTTCCACAACGAAGAAAGCGTGTGATTTTTTTAGGGACACGTGATGATATCAACATTCAACTTGTGCATCCTGAACCTTTAAAATCTCAAAAAACCACTGCTAGAGATGCTCTTTCTGATTTAGAGCATATAGAAATTGGTTCAAAAATTGAAAAGTATACAAATCAAGCAAAGTCTAATTATCAAATTGATTCAAAAGCTGGGCGTACTCCTAATTCAAAAGGTAAAAAAGTCAAAAGTAAGAAATTGGCTAATCATGAAACAAGCAAACATACTTCGCTTGTAATGGAAAGATTTGGATTACTTTCCCCAGGTGATGACTTTAAAAAAATTTATAATAATTTATCTGAAGAGCAACAAGAGCGTTATAAGACTCGTAAACATAATTGCCGTCGTATGTTGCCGAATGAACCATCACCGACTGTTCTTACATTACCTGATGATATGGTTCATTACTCAAAAAATAGAATTTTGACGGTTCGTGAATTGGCGCGTTTACAGTCTTTTGATGACAGTTTTGAGTTTTTGGGTAAAAGAACGACAGGTGGAATTCTGAGAAAGCAGGAAACACCGCAATACACATTAGTAGGTAATGCTGTACCACCATTATTAGCTAAAGCAATTGCATTAGAAATTAAGAAGAATTTAGAGTTATTGGAATTAGAAGATTATGACAACAGAAAAGTTGCACTTTAAAACAAGTTCTGGAATTAAAAGTATTGTTGGTAAGGATTTAATTACCGATAAATTTGTAGCCATTTTTGAATTAGTTAAAAACTCTTATGATGCTGGAGCTAAACAAGTAACAATTACTTTTGATAAGGATAAGATCACTATTCTAGATGATGGACATGGGATGTCCAAAGATGATCTAGTTGAGAAGTGGCTAAATCTTGCTTATTCAGATAAAAAAGAAGGTAAAGCAAATAATGATCGAGCATTTGTAGGATCAAAAGGTATTGGCCGATTCTCGGCAGATCGTTTGGGTAGAAAACTTAGAATTTCTACTAAAATTAAAAGCGAAAAAATTTACCATCGTTTAGAAGTGGATTGGGATGAATTCGACAAAGATTTGAGTAAATTATTTGAAAAAGTAGATTTGGATTATTCATTTAACACAAGTAAAAATAGTACAGAAGAATCATATACTCACATTGAGATCACAGACCTTAATGAAAATTGGACTTTAGAGGAGATAAATAAAGCTAAAGAAAGCTTAAGACGTCTGAAAAATCCATTTTTAAAAGATGATGGGTTTAAAATTTTAGTTATTGATACAAATGATTTAGCAAATACTGAAGAATATATAGAAAGCAATATTGCTGAAGTACTGAAAGATAAAAGTATTACTGTTGAAGCAATAATTGATGAAAACATAAATATTTCATTGTTTGATCGTGGTGAAAAAATTTTTGAATTAAATAAGAAAAATGATTCAATACTTGAAAATTGTCCAATAACTATTTCTGTAAATTTTTTAACATTTTCAGCAAAGTTAAATTTTACACGTAAGATGAAAGTAGAGCCTATTAATTTTGGTAATCTATTCATTTATAAAAATAATTTTAGAGTTGTGCCTTATGGTGACATGGATTTTGATACTTTTGGCCTAAATATGAGAAAAGCGCAAGGTTATAATAGGTATCTAGGGCATCGTGAAATTATTGGTCACATAAGTATTAAAGATTTTTCCAACTTATACTTTAAGGAAGCTTCCTCTCGTGATAATGGATTCGTTAGTAATATTTATGTTGATGAATTAAAGGAAATTTATTTACATTATGTTCATCGAGTGCTTGAAGCTTATGTACATCTTGTATCTTGGGGGGAATTAAAAAGTGAAGATAAGGAAAATATACAAGAAGTACAATTTGAAGACGCTGATAACTCAGAGGTAATTCAGTTCAAAAATTATATTGCTAAAAGAGGTCAAATAGTTTTTTTTAAAGAAAATGTTAAATTTGATGAAAACAAGCCTGAAAAAAAACTAGAGCAAATAGTTGAAAATATATCTAAAGAGCAAAAGAAAGAAATTGAGCCTTTGATCAAAGAAGTAAAGAAACAAGTAAGTGATTTAAAGAAAGCATCTCAAGAAAGTGAGAAAATTGTAAAAGAAAAAGAAAAAAATATAGAGATTTTAGAAAGACAAGAAAAAAACTTAGCTATTAAAAGAAGTGAATCTTCCTATAGTGAACAGCTAAATCATCATCTAACATTGTTTAGTAAGCGTCTAGGTTCAGTAATTGAGGGCTTAGCTGAATTAGAAGAAAAAATAACAGATTCAGTCCAAAAAAATGAATTAAGATCAAAAAACAGAACCTTACGAAGAACAGCGGATGAAATGATCGCCTTCAGAGATATTTTGAGTAAGTCAGACTTGGATGCTAAGTCACCACAAACTATCAACTGGGTAGATTTACTTAAATGGCGTGTTGAAAATACAGACTTTCCAATAAACGTTAATGTTCTTTGTGAGGGTAATATAAGTAAGTTTTGGACTATAAAGGTAAATATTTTAGAGTTCGTATTAATGGTTGATAATTTTATTAATAATGCCGAAGAACATGGTGCAAAATATATAGAATTTGAGTTTAAAGAAAAAACACTTCTCATAAAAAGTGATTCTTCAGCTATTGAAAGTGACCTATTGGAAAAGGTTTTTCAATTGGGAGTATCTACGAAGAAAAATGGTACAGGAATTGGCCTCAATCAAATTCAAAAATCATTGAAAAAGTTAAAAATGACTATCTCAGTTCGAAATGAAAATAATTTGGTGTGTTTTGAAGTATTCAGGGGATAATAAATGCGATCTGATTTTAATATCGTGATAGTAGACGATCTATTTGATGATGAAGATGATAGAGGTGTTTTAGATAAATTTATTGGTTATATCAAATCTACAGTAGCAAATAGAGGATTTGTTGCACAAGTAAATGAGTTTTCTTCAGCAACTGCTGTACTTAGTAGTATGGACTTAAATGTAAGAAAAAGAATAGATCTTTACATAAGTGATAATAATCTAGAAGATGGTGAAAATGATGGAATAGATTTTTATCTAAATTTAAAAAGAGACTTTATTTGTGATTTTATTCTGTATACACAATCTGGTGTAGACGGAATTATTAATAAAATAAAGGAAGATTTAGACCAGCATAAAGATCCGAGTCTATTTTCCAGATTTACTTTTGTCAGTAGGCAAAATGATGCTATTTGGAAAAGTAAGTCAGATGACGTTGTAAAACATATCATTACACAACGTGAGCAATTTAATAATTTAAGAGGTTTATTTGCTCAAAGTACATCTAAGATGCATACGCATCTGGCTGGAGTAGTTTTTAATAGTGGTGAGGAGGCGCGATTTCAGACAACTATTGAAAAAGCCTTTCAACAGCGTCACATTGATCAAGATTGTAGAAAAAAACTTCATGAAATTAGATTGATAAGAAATGCCTTAATGCATGAAGATGAGCAACGATGCCCTGATACATTTAGATATTTTATTGAATATTCAACACCAGTATTTAGTAGTAGTCGTGTTAATGAAAGTATTATTAAACTTAAATTATTCGAGACAGATCAGTTTCATCTACTTAGACAGCGATTGAAATCTTTGGAGTCACAAATTCTCCATATATCATAAAAGAAACCCCGCAATAAGCGGGGTTTCTTTTTATCTCAGTATTTAACTAAATATTAAACACGTTCAATAATCGTTGCGATACCTTGACCTAGACCGATACACATAGTCGCAAGACCAATTTGCGTATCTTGTTGTTCCATCACGTTCAACAACGTCGTTGTAATACGTGAACCAGAACAACCCAATGGGTGACCCAGTGCAATCGCACCACCATTTAAGTTAATGATGTCTTGCTTCTCATAAACACCTAAGCCTTTCATCACTGATAAGCCTTGAGCAGCAAACGCTTCATTTAACTCGATGGTTTGGATATCTGCCATGCTTAAGCCAGCACGTTTAAGCGCTTTTTGAGTTGCTGGTACTGGACCATAACCCATGATCGCAGCATCACAGCCTGCAACCGCCATAGAGCGAATTACAGCACGAGGCTTAAGACCTAAAGCTTGAGCACGTTCAGCAGACATCAACAACATTGCAGATGCACCATCAGACAAAGCTGAAGAAGTCGCAGCTGTTACTGTACCGCCTTTCGGGTCAAATACAGGACGTAAACCTTTGAATGCTTCAAGGTTTGCATCTGGACGAATCACTTCGTCGATGTCGCAAAGGATTTTAAAGCCATTGGCATCATGACCTTCAACACCCACGATTTCATTTTTGAAACGACCTTCTTGCGTTGCAGCCCAAGCGCGGCGGTGAGACTCAACACCGAAAGCATCTTGTTCTTCACGGGTAATGCCGTTCATACGACCTAACATTTCAGCCGTTAAGCCCATCATGTTAGACGCTTTTGCATAGTGCTTAGACGCTTCTGGGTTCAGGTCGATGCCGTGCATCATGCCGACGTGACCCATGTGCTCTACACCACCGATGATGAAGATATCACCTTGGTTAGTTGCAATCTGTGCAGCAGCGGTGTGAAGCGCTTGCATAGAAGAACCACAAAGACGGTTAACCGTTTGACCTGCCACAGTTTTTGGAAGATCAGCCAATAAACCAATGTTACGGCCAATGTTCATACCTTGTTCTAAAGTCTGGTTTACACAGCCCCAGATCAGGTCTTCAACTTCATTGGTGTCAAACTGGTTACGAGCAACTAAAGCACGAACCAATTCAGCCGATAAGCTGTCAGCACGTACATTGCGGAACATACCGTTTTTGGTTTTACCCATTGCTGAACGTACGCCATCAACGATGACAACGTCACGTGGATTTAAAGTAGCCATTCACGTTGCTCCTTAACCGTAGAATTTTTTGTTGTTAGCAGCCATGTCACGCAACATTTGTGGCGCTTCATAAGCCTTACCTAAGTGTGCGTATTTGTCGCAAAGTGCAACGTATTCAGCAACACCTGTTTGGTCGATGTAACGGCATGGACCACCACGGAATGGAGGGAAACCTACACCCATAATCATCGCCATGTCTGCTTCAGAAGCAGTCGCTACGATGTTGTCTTCTAAGCAACGAACAGTTTCGTTACAGAAAGCAAGCATCATACGGTCAATGATTTCTTGAGCATCAAACTCGCGTTTTTCTGCAGTTGCCACAGTAGCAACAAGCTCATACGCAGTTGGATCAACCACTTTGGCTTTTTTGCCTTTACGGTCAAGTTCGTATTTGTAGAAACCAACGTCGTTCTTTTGACCCAAACGTTTGTTTTCGTACATGATTTCGATTGAACCTTTGAAGTCTGGCTTCATACGGTCAGGGAAACCTTCCGCCATGACTTCTGCACCATGAACGCCCGTGTCGATACCAACAACGTCGATTAGGTAAGCAGGACCCATAGGCCAGCCGAATTTTTCCATGACTTTGTCGACTTGTTGGAAGTCAGCACCGTCTTTCAATAGAAGGTCAAATGCACCGAAGTAAGGGAACAATACACGGTTTACAAGGAAACCTGGGCAGTCGTTCACTACGATTGGTGTTTTACCCATTTTCTGAGCAAGAACTACAGTGGTCGCAATCGCTTCAGCCGAAGTCTTCTCACCTCGGATCACTTCTACCAATGGCATCATGTGTACTGGGTTAAAGAAGTGCATACCGACAAAGTTTTCAGGACGTTGTAGGTTTTCAGCCAAACGTGTGATTGAAATTGTTGAAGTATTTGAAGCAATGATCGTGTTGTCACGAACATTCTTCTCAGTTTCAGCAAGTACAATGCCTTTTACTTTTGGATTTTCAGTTACTGCTTCAATCACGATGTCCACTTCTTTAAACTCGTCATAGCTTAAAGTTGGACGGATGCGCGCAAGCGTTTCACCCATTTGAGCAGGTTTCATCTTCTTACGTTCAACTTGTTTGGTCAGTAAGCCATTGGCTTCTTTCATACCCAAAGCAAGTTGCGGGTTACCAATGTCTTTCATGATGATTGGTGTGCCTTTGCTTGCCGCTTGGTAAGCAATACCGCCACCCATGATACCCGCGCCTAATACAGCCGCTTGGTTTACAGGGTGTGCACCTTTTTCATATTTCTTCGAAGTTTTCTTCACCACTTGGTCATTGATGAATAGACCAATTAACGCATTTGCTTGTGGTGTAATGGCTGCTTTTGCAAAACCAGCCGCTTCAGCTTGAAGTGCTTCATTACGTGGAAGGCTTGCACCTGCTTGTAATGAGTCAAGAAGAAGTTTAGGCGCAGGGTATTGAGCAGGATTTGCTTTTGCAAGAACTGCACCTTTCGCCGAGTTGAACGCCATCATTTGTTCGATTGGGTTCAATTTAACTGGGTCAAGTTTTTCTTGGCGTTTTGCTTTCCAGTCTACACGGCCTGCAAGGGCTTGTTTAACCAAGTCAATCGCAGCGTCTTGTAGTTTGTCTGCAGCAACAACCGCATCAACCGCACCGTCTTTCAGTGCCGCAGCAGGTTTTTTAGGATTAGCCATTGCCATCCATTCAACTGCATTGTCGATACCAATTAGACGGCTTAAACGAACCGTACCACCGAAACCAGGGAAGATGCCCAGTTTGATTTCAGGAAGACCGACTTGAGCCGCTTCTGACATCACACGATAGTCACACACGAGGCACATTTCAAAGCCGCCGCCCAATGCCATACCATTGATCGCTGCAACTTTAGGAATCTCTAAATCTTCAAATGCGTTGAAGATGTCGTGAACAGGCAATGCCCAATCCACAATCGCTTGTTCGCCTTGAGCGAAGTTTGCACCAAATTCAGTAATATCTGCGCCAACGATAAATGTAGATTTAGCCGAAGTAACGATTAAGCCTTTGATGTCACCGTTTGCTTTAACAGCGTCAATTGCAGCTTTAAAATCTTCAATCGTTGCACGGTTAAATTTGTTGACCGACTCACCTTGTAAGTCAAAGCGGAATTCTGCAATTCCGTCCGAAAGCATTTGGACGGTAATGGCATTGCCAGCGTGGATCATGCCTGATCTCCTTTATTTTGGAGGACTTCTAAGTTGATGTTGTGAAGCGAGTACGTCATTCCTACGTACATCTATGCTCCGCCAATCTTACGATAACTATATCGAAAAAGAACATAACAAGTTGTATCAAGCCGTGACGCAAGGGTCATCTATTTTTATTCAATTATTTCGTGTGCTTGCGTGATGTATTTTTGAATGATGCGGCCTAAATAGAGTGAAGTTTTTGTTTCATTTAAGATTTTTTATGGATGAGCGATCAAAAAACGATTAGACAGCGCCCTTATGTTTCAAGTCAATCTTTGTGCCGATTTTGGCAATTTAGTCAATGCTACACTTGTAGGTAAACCCAAACAGAATGAAAACTTGTGATGAAAAGCTGGAAATAGGACGTACTTTGCAGCCTATGTTACAATTCGCAGTCTAGACCGAATATCGGTCTTTTTCTTTTATTTCGTTTTCTTTAGTTTCCAGGTTTTCATATGATTAAGTGGATCATTCTGGCGATTTTTATTCTTTCTGCACTTTATATTCAGCAACGTGGGAAGGTTCGTCACTCGTTTTATCGTCAATTTTTCGATCATTCAACGATTCTTGCACCGATTAACTACCTCATGTACATGTTTTCAAAGGTGCCGAATCAGCCGTATATCGACACCCAGCATTTTCAAGACTTAAGGGTGTTGGATGAAAACTGGGAAATGATTCGTGATGAAGCAAAAGCTTTATATGAGAAAGGCGGAATTAAAGCATCGAGCAGTTATGATGACTTAGGGTTTAATTCCTTTTTCAAAACAGGCTGGAAGCGTTTTTATCTGAAATGGTATGACTCTGCGCATCCGTCAGCTGCTGAACTTTGTCCAAAAACGACGGCGTTGCTGAAAACCTTGCCGACCATTAAAGCCGCGATGTTTACTGAACTGGCACCAGACAGCCGTTTGGTTCGTCACCGTGACCCCTATGCGGGTTCATTGCGTTATCACTTGGGGCTGATCACACCGAATGATGACCGCTGCTTTATTGATGTGGATGGTGAGCGCTATTCATGGCGTGATGGTGAAAGTGTGGTCTTTGATGAAACTTATATTCACTATGCTGAAAACACCACTGATCAAAACCGCATTATTTTCTTTGCTGATGTCGAGCGTCCATTAAAGACACGCTTTATGGAGCGTTTCAATCACTGGTTTGGTAAAAAAGTGATGACCGCTGCCAGTTCTCCAAATGAAGCAGGGGATCAAACGGGTGGGCTGAATAAAGTCTTTGGTTGTGTCTATCAAGTGCGGATCAAAGCCAAAGCTTTGAAGAAAACCAACCGTCAACTGTACTACTTCTTAAAGTGGTTCCTGATGCTTGGAATTTTCTTTTTGATCTTTGTTCGACCTTATGTGTTTTAAAGCACATTAAGCGCCCTGAGGGGCGTTTTTTATTTGGGCAGAAAAGGGGGAAGCCTATCTGCCCTTTTGATTTTTCTATTTATTTCAAGGCTCACAGTGGATTCGAACCACGTATGGCTTTATGCTTTATCCAGTTAAAACTAAAAACAACATGAGCGCGTATCTGTGTCATTTTTAAGATCGCAACTTATAACTTAGATAAAGCATGAGGTTTCAAGGTGCAAAAGTTTCGTTCGAAGATGGACTGGTGGTTTTTGGGGTTTATTATTGCGATGTCAGGCTTGTTGGCCCAATTGATTTTAACCACCTATGGCAAAGGCATTTTGATGCAAAATCTTTTGTTCGTTGTGGTCTATGCTTTGACTATCGGGTTGCTGTGGTGGCCACTGTGGAGCACCCGCTATGTGGTCGATCAGGAGCAACTGACAATTCGCAGTCTCTGTTTTAAATGGATCATTCCCTTAAGCGCGATACAGTCGGTTTCTGAAACAGATAATTCCATCAGTTCACCTGCTTTGTCTCTAGACCGTCTAAAGATTGAATACTTAAAAGAGGGCCAAACCAAAACCATTTTGGTGTCACCGAAAGACAAAATAGCGTTTAAAGCTGCGTTAAAATTGTCATAAATACAGTCTTAGGCACGTTGTATGCTTTACGGGGCTAAGCGAGTGAAAGCCTTGCTCAAATATGCCGTGAGGACTAAAGTAAAATGAACTTGAGTTCTGTTCATCCCACAAACCTCCACATGCAAAACGTCTACTTGCCGTTGAAGGATATGCTTATGAAGTCGTATCAATTGAGTCCGACACAAATTCAAACTTTAGTACCGCATATGGGAAGTTGTATCGCATCAGATATGATTACGGTGCAAGGCCTAAAAGTGGCCTACATGTACCGTGAAGAAGCACAATCTAGCGATGAAAGTGGTTGGGTGTTTTTATCGGGTGAAGAAGGAGATGACTATATTGAAGACCCTGAAAATTTAGGTTTTTATGAGGTCAATGTGATTGCCAATTATGATGCGGACATCATTGCTCACTTAAATGCGCCTGCGGGAAGTCACTTTGCCCGCAATGAACAAGGTGTGTTTGAACGGATCGATTTTGAGGCGATGGATCTGGAGTAAGCGTTCAATCTCAGTATCAACGTCTTTTGCCAGCAGACTGGTTTTGAAATGCACTTTCATGAGCTTGAAATGCGTCAGACCTGCCCAATCTAAAAGACAGATCAAAGGCTAAGCCTGCACAGAGCAGTTGACGGCGAGCCGAGAAAATTAGGGAACCCTGTGAACGAAAACGCACGAGAACATATCGAAAAAATTTTAGCCAATATGACCACACTGCCGGGCGTTTATCGCATGCTCGGCAAAGACGGTGAACTGCTGTATGTGGGCAAAGCGAAAAATTTAAAAAATCGTGTTTCCAGTTATTTTGTCAAAACTATTGAGCACCCGAAGACCCAAGCTTTGGTGGCGCGCATTTATGACATCGAAACCTTAGTCGTTCGTTCCGAAACTGAAGCGCTGCTGCTTGAACAAAACCTGATTAAGCTGCACCGTCCTCCGTATAACATTATGCTCAGGGACGATAAATCCTATGTGTATATCTTTGTCTCTGCCGACAAACCTTATCCACGGATTGCATCAGGTCGAGGCAAAGGCAAACACCAAGTTGGAAAGTTTTTTGGACCGTATCCGAGCGCTTATAATGCACGGGATACTTTGTTGGTTTTGCAAAAGCTGTTTAATGTTCGTCAGTGTGAAAATAGCTATTTTTCACAGCGTAAGCGTCCTTGTTTGCAGTATCAAATCAAACGTTGTTCAGCGCCGTGTGTAGGACTCATTAGCCCTGAAGAGTATAAAAATGATGTCGATAACTCGATTCGTTTTTTACAAGGGGACACCAAAGAGCTGAATCAAGAACTGATTGCGAAAATGGAGCAAGCGGCCGAAGCCCTAAAGTTTGAAAAAGCGGTGTTTTACCGTGACCGTATGGCGCTGCTGCGGGATGTCCAGTCTCAACAAGCTATTTATAAGCTCAAAGGTGAGGCCGATATTTTAGCGATTGCCTATCAGGCAGGAGTGACCTGTGTGCAGATTATGCATGTGCGCAACGGGAAAATGCTCGGAGGTAAAAGCTACTTCCCAGATATGCTCGGAGATGATTTGGGGCAAATGCTGGCCGACTTCATAGCGAACTTTTATTTCCAAGTGGCAGATGAAGTACCCAGTGAGTTGATTGTAAATGTTGAATTGCCCGATCGAAAAGAACTGGAACAAGCGTTACAACAACAGTTTGATAAGAAAGTACAAATTAAACATAGCGTGCGTGAGACACGTGCAGAGTGGTTAGAGCTGGCACAGATGAATGTGCAGCATGCGATCAAAGGGCAATTGGCCAATCACTTTGAACTGAATGAGCGTTTCCATCAACTTGAACAAGTGGTGGGGCGTCCGATTGATCGGATCGAATGTTTTGACATCTCACATACCATGGGCGAAGAAACCGTTGCTTCGTGTGTGGTGTTCGACAGTGGCGGCATTCGTAAGCGCGATTATCGTCAGTTTTCAATTCAAGACATTACCGCGGGTGATGACTATGCCGCAATGCGTCAAGCGCTGACCCGTCGTTACAAAAAAGCCATGCTGCCTGATTTATTGCTGATTGATGGTGGCAAAGGGCAGTTGCATATGGCGATGGAAGTCATGCAAGAGCTGGGTTTAGAGGCCTTTATGGTCGGGGTGTCAAAAGGTGAAGGGCGTAAACCGGGCCTTGAAACCCTACACTTTACCGATGGAACTAAAATTCAGTTGCCTGAAGATCATAAAGCGTTGCATTTGATACAACAGGTACGTGATGAGGCACATCGGTTTGCGATTACTAAACACAGGGCTAAACGTGATAAAAAACGGGGTTCATCGATTTTGGAAGTGATTCCGGGGTTGGGGCCGAAACGCCGCCGCGATTTATTGACGCACTTTGGTGGGATTCAAGGGGTGTTGAAAGCCTCCGAAAAAGACTTAACCCTAGTCCCCGGTTTGGGTGAAGTGATGGCCCGTACTATTTATAAAGTTTTGCATGAGTAGAACCGCATCTACTACGATGGCAAAAGTGCTTATTGACCCATGGGTCATTGATCATTCACATTGGTTGAATTGTGTTGTAAAGATATAGACGGAATTTAAAACAAGGATGCCACATGTCGCTTCAACACAGTTATCAGGCTTTAGCAGAACAAGAATGGATTGATATTCCTACAGGTTGGTTACAAGGACGCACGATTTATGGGGGACTGGTCGCAGGTTTAATGATGCAAAAAGCATTGTCGACTCTTGCCGATGACACGAAGCATTTACTCAGTTGTAGCGTGACTTTTGTTGGCCCAGTACAACAGGCCAAAGTTCGTTTAACCAGCGAGATTCTACGTCAAGGTAAGTCGGTTACCACCTTGGAAGTACGTTTATGGCAAGATGATGCGGTCCAAAGTATTTTGGTGGCAAGCTTCGGGACACAGCGTGAATCGAGTATCCATGTTCATCAAGAACCTGTAGCACCCGCGTTTCCATCGATTGATGGTCTTACAACAGCGCCGCATCACCCGCTTGCACCTGAGTGCTTTAAGCAGCTAGATATGGTTTGGGTGACAGGGCAGTATCCATGTACAGCCAGCCCAAAGCCTGACTTTTCTGGCTGGTATCGGTTTAATCCAGACTTACATGAAAATCGAGATATGACCGTAGCCGACCTCATGGTGTCGATGGATATTTGGCCACCAGGGGTGCTACCGATGTTTAAAAGTATGGCACCTGCCAGTTCGCTAACATGGCATTTGACCTATGTGCATCCGCTGAAAAATCAGTTACACGATTGGATGAAGTACCGCGTTGAAACGCAATATGCTGCGGATGGATATTCCACCGAAGCCGCCTATTTGTGGGATGATCAGAATCGTTTAATTGCAATTTCACGTCAAACAGTTACCGTGTTTGCCTAGTGACACCTTAGGTCAATTCGTATAAAGTGGGCGCTATTAACGATGGATTAAACCTCAAAAAAGTGTGCATTTTCATCGTACATGAGGGAAACAACTGGCGGTGTTTATGACTACAGGTCGCATCCTGAATATTCCTAATATCTTGACCTTGGCGCGTATTGCCTTAATTCCGGTCTTTTTGTTGGTGGCCTATTGGCCCCCTGTAATGGGTATCGCTGAACAAGCGGTAAGTATGTCTCGTCATATTTTGTTGACGTCTATTTTTGTCGTTGCAGCGGTGACAGATTGGTTCGATGGTTATTTGGCGCGGACTTTAAATCAGACCTCTGCATTTGGACGTTTCTTAGACCCTGTAGCGGATAAATTGATGGTGGCAGCGGCACTGATCGTGTTGGTGCAGTGGAAACCAGAAATTTCGATGGCATTTGCGGCGATTGTAATTATTTCCCGTGAAATTACGGTGTCAGCACTGCGTGAATGGATGGCGGAATTAGGTGCACGTACCAATGTAGCCGTGTCTACGGTCGGGAAATATAAAACCGCTTTTCAAATGATTGCGATTACCGTGTTCTTACTGAATTGGCAGCCGCTTGAAATGTTGGCTTATGCATTGTTGTATACCGCGGTAATTTTGACTTTATGGTCGATGTTTATTTATCTCAAAGCGGCTTGGCCGTACTTAAAACAGCCTTAAGCATTTTTTATATTTAAAACTCCAGCAAAATTGCTGGAGTTTTTGTTTGATGATTTAGCATATATCAATGTAAAAATTTTACTTATAGCAGCATTTTGATCAGTTATTTATGCATCCAGTTCGTAGATTCTTGCTTGAAGTTTCCCATCTTTTCCAAATTCGTTTAAATGACCATCCAGATCCATCCACATTTTAGTGATGGGCTTATTATCTAAATTTGCACCGACCCAAGTAAATACACCCTTTAAATCATAAATTCCATCATTATCTTGAAGGGAAAAGTCACACATGACTGCAAAACCTGCTCGAACTAAAATCACATCATTCTGATGGTCAGCTGGTTTTGCACCACTTAACCAATCAGGGTCACCAGTGATTTTAAATTGAAGCAGTTGAACACTTGGGGATTGCTTGATAAACATGTTAGTAACTGAACTTAAAATCTCTTCAAAGGGGTTGGGAGATAAAAATTCAAGCATATGTTTGCTCTCTAATAGTTGTTCGAAATCGGTTTTCATATTTAACTCTTTATTTAATAATCCTATTCTAGTTCTAAAAATTGTGCCAGAACTAACTATGCGTTTCTTCCTCAGTATCATCTTCAAAAGTTTTGGCAATTTTTTCAATATTGAGGCTCTTGGCCATGGCATCGAAAATTTCCTTATAAACCCCATCCTGACGGTACAGCGCTTCATGTTCTCCATGTTCAGCAATCCAGCCTTCCTTCATGACATAGGTATAATCGGCATCGATAATTTGCGACAGACTATGCGAAATAATAATCACCGTTCGCCCTTGTTTGATCTCATCGAGGCTCTGTTTAATTTGCTCGCTAGCAATCGCATCGAGGCTGGCAGTTGGTTCATCGAGAAAAATAATCGGTGGATTTTTGAGGAACATCCGTGCCAGTGCAATGCGTTGTTGTTGCCCGCCTGAAAGCATCAGTGCATCGGATTGGTAAGCTGAGGGGAGCTGCAAAATTTGTTCATGAATAGAGGCTTTTGCTGCGGCAGCATAGACCTCTTCATCACTGGCATTGATTTTTCCATAGCGAATATTGTCTAAAATACTGCCTTGGAAAATGTGATTTTTCTGTAAGACGAGGCCAATGTGCTCGCGTAAATAGGCGGTGTCGATGTCTTGTAAATCAATTCCATCAAGCTCAATTTTTCCTGTATCTGGCTGATAAAATTTATCTAATAGGCTAATTAAAGTGGATTTTCCTGCACCGGATAAACCGACCAAGGCCGTGATTTTGTTGGGTCGAATTTCCATGTTGACTTGCTTAAGCGCATGATGACCATTGGGGTAGAAAAAATCGACACTCTTTAGGCTGAATTTTCCCTGAATTTTGGGTTTGAGTGCACCACTTTGCTCGATTTCATCATCTGCTTCTAAAATTTTAAAAAAACTTTCCGCGTAAATCATCGCATCATTCACTTCATCATAAATACGGTGCAATGAACGAATTGGCGCAGAGACATTATTGAACAATAAAATATGAAACATGATCATCCCGATGCTCATTTGTCCATCGAGTACAAAGTACGCTGTGAGGATGATAATCAGCACAATCCCGATTTGTTCAATAAAAGTCTTTAAGCCATCAAATAAAAAGCTGAGTTGGCGCGTTTGCATCTGATTATCGGTCAGTGCTTTTTGCAGTTTCAGTTGTTTGGTCGACTCAATAGACTCTCGGTTAAAGGACTTAATCACGCTAATCGACTGGATAATACTGAGAATGCCTTGGCTCTTTTTTTCTCGACCATCACGCAGGTTGCGTCGCCATCCCCCCAGTTTCTTAGCTTGTTGCAAGGTCAGCCAAAAGTAAATTGGGATAATACTGGTCGCCACCAAACCGACGTAGAAGTTGGCATAGTACATCAGTCCCAGTGCCACAATGGCACTGCTAAAAAGTGGCAAAATATCGATAAAAAAGATTTGTACCAGACGGGTCAGTGAACCAATGCCACGGTCAATTCGCGTTTGTAGCTTACCCGCTTGGTTTTGATCGGCATTAAAAAAAGCCAAACGGTAGTTGAGGAATTTTTCGATAATACTTTGCGCCAAGTCTTGTGATACTAGAATGCGGAGCTTTTCCCCATAAAACTTTTGACCAAACTGAACTAAGGCACTGATGATTTCTTTACTGAGTAAAATCACAGAAATGGTGATCAAAATATGGAGGCCTTCGGTCAGTCCTTGGCCTTGTTCGACCAGACGGTTGATACTGTCGACGGCATATTGCAAAGTTAGAGCATTGACCTGCGCGGTGAAGGAGCCAATCAGCGTCAGGATCAAGGTCGCAATCACCAATATCCGATAGGGACGGACAAAGGGGCGAAGCTTTTGAAACAACTGCCAAAGGTTCATACATGCTTCTTTTTATTGTGAAAGTTCACATGAGTGTATGCATAAGGAGGCTAGGCGACAAGCTGTGACTTTGTTTTGATTTGTGTCGTTCTAAATTCAGTTAAACTGTTTGCAGAGGAGGAAAAGTCATGACCTTAGATCTGTTTAGTCCTGAACCGCAAGCAAACTTGCTCCCATTCGATGGGCAGGTGCAGGACTTGGGCTTGATTTTAACGGCAGAGCAAAGTGCGAAATATTTGGATTATTTTTTAGCACATTTGGCATGGCAACCTGACGAGGTCGTACTGTATGGCAAACGTTATGTCACGGAACGAAAAGTGGTGTGGTATGGCGATGCCAAGTATGAATATCACTATTCGGGCAGTGCCAAGCAAGCACTGTTATGGAATCCAGCTTTGTTTCGTTTAAAACAACATATTGAGCAATTGGTGGGACATCCATTTAACTCATGTCTAGCTAATTTATATGAAAATGGTAGCCAAGCCGTGGGCTGGCATAGTGATGATGAGCCTTCACTACGTTCGCCGCAGAAAGAAAATGTGGTGATTGCCTCACTCAGTTTTGGTGCAACCCGTAAGTTTTGCTTTAAGCACAAGTTTAAACCAGAGAAAGTCGAGCTGATGTTGCATAGCGGGCAATTGATCGTGATGCGTGGACAGACCCAGCGCTACTGGAAACATGCTTTGATGAAATCCAGTAAAATCACTGAGCCGCGTCTGAATTTAACCTTTCGCTATTTCTATCCAACGCTTCAACGCTAAGTATAATTAAGCTTCAATATTATGCAGCAGATGGCATTTCTGTTCGATCTGTAAGGCACTATGTCTTAATATTTCAACCATTTTTTTCAGATCCACAAATTCAAACCGATTTTTTGAAGCCAATAAGGTCAGTGCCAACGGTGTATCTTTGGGTGAAAATTTGACAGGTACAGACAGACTGGCAAGGTTGGGGTCAAACTCGCCATTGGAAAAATAATAGCCCTGTTTCTTAATGGCTTTCATTTTCTGTAAGAATTCATCTTGGCTCGCGGCAAAATTGACCTCGGCCAGCTGAGCCGAAAATTTTTGATAATATTCAATAATTTTAGCTTTGCTGAGCTGTGAAATCACCACTTTAGGCGATGAACCCAAATACACGGGACGTGGGCAACCGCGCCCATAAGAAAATAACTCAAGGTCTTTAAAGACTTCACCATATAGGTCAATACAGTGCTCTGCGTTAAGCTGGGTGAGAATACAGCAAAACTCCGTTCGCTCAACGATGTCTTGCATAAAAGGAATGCTGATTTGTAAGAGTGGGTCTGTGGTTCGAGAGATATAGTCCAAAACAGCAATCTGAGAGCCTAAAGTATAGTCACCACTGGTACCACTTAAGCGCTGTAAAAGTCCTGCGGATACCAATTCCTTTAAGTAACGGTAACTGGTGGGCTGTGATAGTCCCAGTTCGGCACTGATGATATCGACATTGATAATCGGGCGTGACACAGAAAAGAGGTCTAAGACAGTGAGAATTTTACCGAAACTTGAAAGTGCCATAAGAACCTACTTAGTCAAAATAAAAGCCATTTGAACGACAGTTACTATATAACAAAAACCCTAGACTCGACATGGCTTTCGTTCTGAGCGCATGGCTTTCGTGGACTTTTATCAGCACTTGTAACGCAATAAAAAGGGTGAAATATGATCTTTAAAATATGTAAATTATCATATTAAGATATTTTAATTGACAAAAATCCATATTTTTGGAAAAATTATCATTATAAATGTCTTTTAATGAATAATGCTTTTGTTATTTGTTGAGCTATTTTCTTTCCTTTCAACATGGCGCTGTCTTTGACCATGTCTGTAAAAGACTTCATTTATTTGAATCATTTTTTCATCCGTCTTCGCATGAGGTGAGGACGAAGTGATGCTGTTTGTCTGAGCAATGCTGTGTTGAAGAGTTGTTTAAATGTTGTCATTCAGCGCATTTAGAGATGAATTTATGTTCCTCACCAAACAGTTACTCGCATTCCGTCCAAATAAATTGGACTGGATTTTTGCGACGAAAACCTTTTTGGCAGGCATGCTTTCACTTTATGTCGCATTTTCATTAGATTTGGCTTATCCCATTTGGGCGATTGGAACGGTCTTCGTTATCGCAAACCCATATGCAGGAATGACCTCCTCAAAAAGTCTTTATCGGGTATTGGGAACGTTGCTGGGAGCGATTGTTTCGATTGCAGTCACGCCAAACCTGATCAACACTCCTGAATTGTTCACATTATTTTTAGCCACATGGGTCGGGTTTTGTCTATATTTTTCATTATTGGATCGGACGCCGCGTAGCTATATTTTTATGTTGGCGGGTTATACCACGGTCATTATTTGCTACAACATTGTCTATAACATTGAAACCACCTCCATGTTTGATATGGCGATTGGTCGCTGTATTGAAATCACTGTGGGAGTACTGTGTAGTGCAGTGGTGAATGCGGTACTGTTTCCCATGCATATTGGTCCCGTAGTCAAAACCCGTGTTTCACAGACTTTTCAAGACACCCGAGCGGTTTTTGATCAGATTTTGACAGATGATGTTAAGGCCATTAATTACAGCACTACGCTTAGTCATATCACGCGGGATATTGCCGATATTCATGTGATGGCCGTGCATTTGAGCTATGAAAAATCGACTTTGCAGGGCATGACCAAACCGCTCCAAGAAATGCTGCATCAACTCAGTATGTTGGTGACAAACTTGGTGGCCATGGCCGAGCGAATTCAGCAGTTAGATCACATTGACTCACGCTACCGTCCAGCTTTAGAAAAGGAGCATGCAGAGATTGTAAAATTTTTACAAAGTGATCAGGTCATTTTAGAGCAGGACTTAAATCAGCTACCTGAGCAGTTTGAGTCGAGTTTTCAAGCCGTGTTTGATAGTGCCTTGCCACAGCAGCAAGTCATGTTGGCCAGTTTAAAAATGGATGTGCGTCATTTCACCCAAAATATACGTGCTATTAAGTTGATTTGGCAGCGTATCCAACAGGGGGATGACAACTTACCCGCAATCGTGACCCCGATTAGTACAAACTATCCCAACTTACATCGAGATCATGGCGTAGCCGTGCGTGGCGGCATTTCAGCTTTTATTGTGGTGCTTGTGGCGACTGGCTTTTGGATTGTCAGTGGTTGGAAAGCGGGTTTTATGATGGCAGAGATGGCCGCTATTTGTGCCTGTATTCTGACCAGCATGGACAATCCTGTTCCTGCCTTAAAAATTTTTATCCGTGCCAGTCTATATGCGGCGATTATTGTCTTTATTTATGCTTATGGCATCTTTCCGCACATTAGTGCTTTTTGGATGTTGGCTGTGGTGTTGGCCCCTTTTTGTATGTACTGTCTGATGCTGTTTTTACATCCACCACTCACAGGTTTAGCGCTACCTTTGATAATGGGTGTGGTCATGGGCTTAAACCTGCAAAACCGTTATCACCTTGACCAAGTGATGTTTTTTGATGCATCGATTGGGACGGTGCTTGGCCCCATCATTTCTGTCTATGTGATTCACTTGGTACGTGCGATGTCGCCGGACATTACAGCCAAGCGAATCCTGTCTTTACATTATAAAGCGATACGACAAGCGCTTTACTTGCCTTATGGGGTGGAATTTAGAGTGCATTTGCGCAGTATGTTGGATCGGATAGGCGTACTGAATACCAAATTGGTACAGTCCGATCGTTTGAAGCAAAAAATCAATTTGGCCCTGATTGAATCCAGTGCGGTGATTGATTTAACTCGGGTGCAAGAACTGATTGAAAAAATGCCTATGCAGACCTCTATCACGCTGCATCTACAAGAACTACAAAGCCAAATGGATGATTACTTCCACGCTAAAGAATTAGACCATAGCGACCTACAAGTCAGACAACACATTTTGGACAAAATTCAGATCATTCAGGCCGAGCTTATACAGCTGCAAGACCTAAGCATTGCTCGGCGTTTGCAAGTTTCACTGAATAATATTCAAAGCAGTCTCTGTCATGCGACATGGGACGAAATGTCTCAAGTCCGTTTGCTGGGAGCATAACGATGGGTGAACTTAATATCTATGGTGTGTATGTGCCAGTTTTGGTCATTCAGGCGGTATTGGCCTACATCGTATTACGGTTACTCATGCGGGTGACCGATCCTTGGGTCGACAAAGGCTGGATTTTTTTACCCAGTATTTTTTATTTATGCCTCTACATTACTGTGCTTGGCGTAGTCCATTGGGGTTTTATCGTGAGCTTTGCCTAAGCGCACATCTGATTGAAATGAATGAGGTAAAATGAAATGGCATCCTTTGATTGGCGTAAACTGAGCCGCCCCATCACTTTAGTGCTGATTGCGGGTATCGCGATCGCGGTGCTCGTGCATCTTTGGCATTATTATAATACTGAACCGTGGACACGTGATGGGCGGGTTCGTGGCGATGTGATTCAAGTGTCTTCCGATGTATCAGGCTTAGTCACGGAAGTTTTAGTGCATGATAATCAAAGCGTCAAACAAGGGCAGGTGCTGTTTAAAATTGATGTGGCGCGTCAGGCGCTTGATGTGGAACAAGCCAAATCAGACTTGGCTAAAGCCAAAGCCAGTTTGGCTGCTGCCGAAGCGGAGTTGTTTCAAAGCAAAGCCAATTTGACCAAATCACAAGCCAATAGTCACTTGGCCGATAAAAATGCAGAACGCTATGCCAATTTGATGGATGGTGCTATATCAAAGCAAGAGCAGGATCAGATGTTTGCCGTACGAGATCAATCACATGCCGAACATGAACAAATGCAAGCGGCGATTCAGCAGGCCAAAGCCAATATTGCGCAGCAACAGGCGTTAATCGATGTAGCCACCAGTAATTTACATTTGGCTGAATTAAACTTAAACCGTTCCGAAGTGGTGGCACCCGCCGATGGCACACTGTCTAATTTTGAGATGAAAGCAGGGAATTATGTCAAAGTGGGGCAGGCGGTAGCGGCTTTATTAGATCGCTCACAGCTTTATGTGGTCGGTTATTTTGAAGAAACTAAGTTAAATAAAATTTATCTCGGTGCACCTGCGACTGTACAGTTGATGGGCGACTCAAACATCTTAAAAGGACATGTGCAGGGGATTGCTTCAGGCATTGAAGATCGTGAACGAACTACAAGTACAGGTTTGTTGGCCAATGTAAATCCAACCTTTAGTTGGGTACGTTTAGCGCAGCGCGTTCCTGTGAAAATTGCACTGGATGATATTCCGAAAAATGAATTGGCCTTTGTCGCGGGGCGAACCGTAACGGTACATATTACCGAGTCACAGCACTAAATTGACCTCTGTTCATTTCAAAAAAAAGCATCCAATGAGGATGCTTTTTTTTGAACGCTATTTGATGTGTTGAGATCCGACTCCAGTCATAAAAACCATGTCATCTGTTTTAAGAAAGGCTTACTTAAGGTGTTAGACCTTCAGGATTGCGATACCAACTTTCAATAAATAATGTTGCGGCAAGACTATCAGCAGAAACTTTTTTGCCTCGGCCTTGCGCATGGTAATGGCTCAGCTCATCACGGGCTGTACGAGTACTTAAGCGTTCATCCACCATCCATGTTTCAATATTGGTTTGATGGCGTAAACGACGTGCGAACTTACGTGCTCGAGCAGATAATTCTGACTCGCTATCATCCATATTGAGTGGTAAACCGACTAAAAATACATTGGGCTGATATTGTTTAATAATTTTATGCAGTTCATCCCAGTTGGGGATGCCATCTTTCATTGGAAATAAAGCCAAGGGCGTTGCACTTTCAATCAGCGCTTGACCGACAGCCATGCCCATTTTTTGTGTACCGAAGTCAAATGCCATAATCATTTGAGGTGTGTTTAAATCAGGCATGTCCAATCTCAGAAGACAACCATGTTCGGTCTAGCCCGAGCTTTTTATAGGCAGCGTCCCAACGGTCGTCATAAGGAATATTAAAAATCAAATCCATATCAGCATCGCAGACTAGCCAATCACCACGAGACAGCTCATCTTCCAGTTGGTTTTTGGTCCAACTGGTATAGCCCAAAGCAATTTGATAGCGACCTACGCCTTCGTTATGCGCAATCGCATCTAAAATATCTTTAGACGTGGTGATACAGATATTTTCGCCCACCGCAATGGAAGAGTGCCATGTCGGCTGACCCGTATGTAAGACAAAGCCAGCTTCTGGACGCAAAGGCCCACCTTGTAGAACATCGTGTGGTCGTACGTGATCAGCTTCAATTTCAAGATCATTGAGCAGTTCTTTGACTGAAAGTCCTGAAGGGCGGTTGATGATGATGCCTTGAGCACCTTCCTCATCGTGTCGGGCCAAATAAATCACGGTATGGGCAAAGACTTCATCTGCCATATCGGGTGGGGCAATGAGACAGCGATGCGTCAGATATTGTTTGCTCACCTAAAGGCTTCTCCTTGAAATTAAAATGCTTCTAGTCAAATGTTGTTATCTACCACGTTACTAGACTAATGCACTTTCTCCAAATCTTTTTTTGTGATCCAGTCTACATAAATTAGGCAGATTGAAACTTCAACTGACGTAACTGCTTGGCATGTTGTAGCGTGGTGTCATTAATTTCAACGCCGCCTGTCATGCGTGCGAGCTCATCGATACGCTCATCTTCTTCTAAGTTTAAAATGGTGCTACTGGCAGGGTCGGTCTGACGTTTTTTCACCAACAAGTGCTGGTCGGACTGTGCTGCAACTTGAGCTTGGTGGGTAATACACAAAATTTGCACATGCGAACCCAAGTCGGCCAAGAGACGACCGACAATTTCTGCCGTGCCACCGCTAATACCGACGTCAATTTCATCGAAGACTAAAACTTCTGCTTCAGTTTTTTCAGCATTCATCACTTGCATCACCAACGCGATACGTGACAACTCTCCCCCTGAGGCAACTTTGGCTAATGGTTGCGGTGGAATGCCTTTGTTGGCGGTGAACAGTAATTGGATAAAACTTAGGCCTTCACTAGAAACCTGCTCCATTGGTTCAAACTTAAACTCAAAGTGCGCTTCAGGTAGGGCCAATTGTTTGACCTGTTCGGTTAAATGTTTTGCCAATGGTGCGGCTGCATCGCGACGAATTTGGTCAAGGTGCTGGGCTTTATTTAACAGGTCCTGATGCGAGACTTCAACTTGCTCGGCAAGTGTTTCTGGATCTTCTAATAAATGGAGCTGTGCCAGTTCAGATTGCCATTGTTCATGCTCTTGTTTTAAGTGTTCTGGCTGCGTGCGGTACTTACGGGCAAAACGGTGGAACATCTCAAGTTGGGTGTTTAACTCTTCCATGCGTTCTGGGTCATAACTTTGACGGTCAATAAACTGACGTAGATTGGCCGTGGCATCGTCAAGCTCACTTTGTGCATTCAGCAAAGAAGTATGAATTTCAGCCAATTGTTCACTACGTCCTGCATGTGACTCTAAGCGGCGAATAATACTGGAAATTTCTTGATTAATATTTTGTTCAGCATCATCTAAGGCCGTAACGGCATAACTACAGTCCTGCATGATATTTTCATGATGAGACAGGCGGTCGAACTCTTGTTCAATCTCTTTATAGTCGATTTGCACCACATCTTCGAGTTCTTCTAATTGTAAATTCAAAGTATCCATACGTTGTTTACGCGTGGCTTGAGCATCCAATGCGGCTTGGTGCTGACGAATGTCTTTTTGCCATGTGCTATAGGCTTCACGCACAGCTTGCGCTTCTGGGTAGAAGTTATGATAGAGGTCTAACCAGCGTCTTGGATAAGGCGGTTCTAATAGCTGTTGTTGACTGTGTTGGCTATACAGTTGTACCAGCAAACGCCCGATTTCTTTCAATTCAGCTAAGCTGCTCGGACGACCATTAATCCATGCTTTACTGCGGCCAGTGGCAAAAATAACCCGTCTTAAATGAATTTCTCCTGACTCATCATCTAACTCATGTGCCTTTAACCATGAGGCTTCAGGACTGTGCTCTTGATAGCTGAAAATAGCCGTGACATCGGCTTTGTCTGAACCGAAACGGACATAGTTGGTGTCGGTACGTTCTCCCAGACAGGCGGACAGTGCATCTAGCAATAATGATTTGCCTGCACCTGTTTCCCCAGTCAGGACATTAAAACCTTGATCGATATCAAGTGCTAAGTGATCGGCTAAAGCAAAATTAATTAAAGTTAAATGTGTCAGCATAAACGCATCCGAGCTGCGAAAAGTTTTAGTTTAAGATAGTGAAGTTTTATTCAGCCGACAAGACGGCAACGCTATTCGTTTTGTGCAAAGTCGGCTTATTTTAACGTGAATCTGAAAGTCGACCTAGCAGATTTTTTTAAATCCGACTGTTATAGCAAACTCAGCACAAACATGTGGGTATGCGATGTATACAGAAAGAGTACGACTCAGCGAACGGATCGCATCGGCAAAAAACACGCCAAAATAGGCTAGAAAGTGAGGCAATTATACGATGGTCGGACTTTAACAAAATACTGATTGAGGGGAATAAAACATCGATTGATTAGTTAATCGCACATCTTTAAACTAGCGAATCAATACGAATATAAATGCGCATTATCTGGAGTGTACGCATGTCAACTCAGTTCGACCATGTCTCTGTCATTAAAAAATCCAATGTTTATTTTGGCGGTTTATGCATCAGTCATACTGTGCAATTTGAAGATGGCACTAAAAAAACGTTAGGGGTCATTCTTCCGACAGAGCAAGCTTTGACGTTTGAAACACATGTGGCAGAGCGTATGGAAATTATTTCAGGCGAATGCCGTGTACAAATTGCAGACAGCGAAGAGAGCGAATTGTTCCGCGCAGGTCAGTCTTTTTATGTGCCTGGCAATAGTCGGTTTAAAATTGAAACCGACGAAGTGTTGGACTACGTGTGCCATTTAGAAGGCTAAGCTTTCAACTGATACTCGCCAAGTAATTTCAAGCGAAATCGGTTAAACTATCCGTTGCACAGCAATCCTGTAAAGTCAGCTTTACAGGATTTTTATTTTGGCACATCGTGTCGATGGTCATTTATCTTTTTAGAGGTCCTACATGGCTAAACCTGAATATTTCTATGGCGTTCATTCGGTGGAGTCATTGTTGGAACTTGAACCTGAACGCGTACTGACGCTTTTTACCTTAAAAGGGCGTGATGACCAGCGTTTAAAGCGCGTACTTGAGTTGGCTGAACCGTTTGGTATTAGCGTACAACAAACGGGTCGTGATCGATTAGAAAAAATGGCTGGCTTACCGTTTCATCAAGGGGTCGTGGCTGCGGTCCGTCCTAATCCGGTTTTCAATGAAAAAGATCTAGAAGCTTTACTTAAACAATCGCCAAATTGTTTATTACTGGGTTTAGATCAAGTCACCGATCCGCATAACCTCGGCGCATGTATCCGTACCGCGGCTGCAATGGGCGTTGAGGCCGTGATTGTGCCTCGTGATCGTTCTGCAAGTTTGACCCCGACCGCGCGCAAAGTTGCGGCAGGTGGTGCGGAAAAAGTCAAATTTATCCAAGTGACCAATTTGGCTCGGACTTTAGCGCAAATTAAAGATGAGTTTAATGTGCGTGTGGTCGGTACCATGTTGGATGAAAAAGCCTTGCCGCTACAAGAGTTCGATTTTACTGGAACGGCTGTATGTGTGGTGATGGGCGCTGAAGACACTGGTCTGCGTCCAATTACCCAGTCTCAATGCGATCAAACGGTTTATATTCCGATGGCGGGCAATCTACAAAGTTTGAATGTCAGTGTAGCAACGGGTATGGCTTTGTATGAAGCATGCCGTCAACGTAATGCCTAAGTTTTTTTAATTCCTGATTCAATGTAAGCCCAATGATGACCCCTCAAAAACAAGGCTATGTCTTTATTGCCATCACCATGTGTATTTGGGGGGGATTTACCTTAACGGCGCGGCTCAGTGCCAATTGGGGCATTGGTGCGTGGGATATTACCGCCTTACGTTTTCTGTTGGCGTTTTGCATCTTAATGCCAATATTGATCTATAAAAAAGATACCGCCTTTTTGTGGAAGAAAGAGCCTTTTATTTTGGCGATGATTGGTGGGGTGTGTTACTGCATCACCGCTTATAGCGCTTTTCATTATGTGCCTGCGGCACATGCTGCAATCTTTCTCAATGGTTGCATTCCACTTTGTACAGCTGTTGCAGCTTATCTGCTATTTCGACAACCGTTTGACCGGCATACTTGGCTCAGCCTCAGTATTATGTTGCTGGCACTGGCGGCCATGAGTGGGTTGATGTATCAAGAAACAGGTATCGCTTTTAGTCTCGGCGATGGTTTATTTTTCCTTAGTGCGGTGCTTTGGGGAACATTTACTGTCTTGCTTCGGCAATGGAAATTATCCGCATGGCATTCGATGGCAGGTGTTGCGATCTGGTCTGCGATGGTATTTGTGCCGATTTATGTTTTGTTTTTGCCTAAAACCTTAGCACATGTGCAACCTGTGCAATTGATTGCTCAGGTCATATTTCATGGCATATTTGTGGTGATTGTAGCAACCCTTACTTATGTAGAAGCCATTAAACGTTTGGGGGCATTTAAAACGGGCAGTATTGTGACGTTGGCGCCTTTTATTGCTGCGATTATTGCGGTTCCTTTGCTCAATGAACCTTTGAGTGTTGCCATTTTATGTGGTCTTGTCGGAATGGGTGTCGGGGCCTTACAACCGTGGCGTTGGCTACGGCAGGACAGTTTGAAAGCCCAACTTGAACAACAAAAAAAGCAGTCATAGTCGACTGCTTTTTTTAGACTTCTGAATGGGCTAAATACTTTAAATGCAAAGGCCTGAGCTGTGCGTATAAGTGTTCCAAGTGTCCATCATTTACCACAATATCATCAGCTAACGATTGTTTTTGTTCACGGGACATTTGCGCTTTAATGATGGTTTGAATTTGTTCAATGGTTTGATGGTCACGTTGAGAAGCACGCAAAATTTGTAGATCTATAGAAGCATCAATCAACAGGGTGTGTTGGGTTAGTTCATGTTGATTGGTCTCAAACAGTAGCGGTGAAACCAAAATCACATAAGGGCTAGTCGCATCTTGCAGTTGTTGTCTGATGGACTGGCGAATAGCAGGGTGGGTGATATTTTCCAATTGCGTGCGGGCAGCTGGGTCTTGGAAAATGTGTTCGCGTAAAGCGCGGCGATTCAGTTCGCCGTTGTCTAGGAGCACCCAATCTCCAAACTGGGCTTGAATTTGCTGAAGTGCAGGCTGACCTACAGCAACAATTTCTCGAGCAACGACATCGGCATCGATCACTTGTATGCCTTGTTGTTCAAACCAGTGGCTTGCGGCAGATTTTCCACTACCAATCCCACCCGTCAGACCTAAAATAAATGACATATTATTTTAATTGCCTAAGTAAATTTTCATAATTTGTTCGCCCCACAAAAAGGCAATCCATCCTGCGATGGCAATATACGGGCCAAAAGCAAAAGGCTGATTTTCTTTGCGCACTTTGAGCAGAATGATGCCGATAATGGCACCTACGAAAGAGGAAAGTAGCACAATCAGCGGCAGCAGCAAAGGGCCCATCCATGCGCCTAAAGCAGCAAGTAACTTAAAGTCGCCATAACCCATACCTTCCTTGCCTGTGATGAGCTTAAACAGATAGTAGACAATCCATAAGCATAAGAAACCAATGATGTAACCCCAAATGGCCGCAGTCGGTGTGGTGTAAATCGCATAACTATTGACCCCTAAACCCAGACCTGCAAGGGTGAGGGTATAGCGATCAGGTAAAAGTTGAGTGTCAAAATCAATAAAAGTTAAGGCGATTAAAATGTAAGTGAGTACGAGACCGAACAGCATTTGGACTGTTGGGCCAAAGACTGCAAGCACGACTAATGCACAAATGGCGGTCAGGAGCTCAATCGCAGGGTAGCGAATGCTGATCGGGTTATGACAAGTGCCACACTTTCCTCGTAGCAGTAACCAACTCATCACAGGGATATTTTGATACCAATGTATGGCACTTTGGCATTTGGGGCAGGTCGATGCAGGCTTACTCAACGTGAGCTTCGTTTCATCAATAATCGGCTGCTCAGGATGAAGTAGAAATTGGCAGTCTGTGCGCCATTCTTGTTCCATCATTTTTGGCGTGCGATAGATCACCACATTCAGAAAACTACCGATGCACAAACTAAAAACTCCAACGGCGAAATAAAGCGCCATTGGAGTATTGATAAGATAGGAAATTATTTCTTGCATTAAACCACAGAACCCATTTGGAAGATTGGTAGATACATGGCAATCACTAGGCCACCCACAAGTACACCCAAGACCGCCATGATCAGAGGTTCCATCATTGCCGTTAAGCCATCCACAGCATTATCGACTTCATTTTCATAGTGGGTTGCAACTTTATCCAGCATGGCATCGAGCGCACCAGATTCTTCACCAATCGCTACCATTTGTACTGCCATTGATGGAAATTTATTAGTGGCACGCATCGCGAATTGAAGTTGTTGTCCTGTTGCGACATCTTCACGGATTTTCATCACGGCTTCTTCATAGACTACGTTATTGGTTGCACCCGCTGTAGACTCGAGGGCATCAATTAAAGGTACACCTGCAGCAAAGGTTGTCGATAGGGTACGGCTATAGCGTGCGATAATCGCTTTGTAGACTAAATCACCAAAAATCGGGGCTTTCAGTGCAGCTTTATCCAACATGTCACGAAACTTTTTACTGCGTTTTTTGGTTTCGAGTAAAGCTGTAATCACAACACCAACGACAATAATTAAAATGAACCAGTATTTCTGCATCCATTCGGACATATTTACCACCATTTGGGTGAATGCGGGTAAGTCTGCACCAAAGGAACTAAATAGTTCTTGGAAAACGGGGACGACTTTGACCATCAAAATAATAGTCACGATCACCGCAACCACAACGACGGTTGCTGGGTACTTCATGGCCTTTTTAATTTTTTGTTTTAGTAATTCACTTTTTTCTTTATAGACCGCCACACGATCCAGCATGGTCTCAAGTGCACCTGATTGTTCGCCTGATTCAACCAATGAACAGAATAAATTGTCGAAATATTGCGGATATTTTTTGAGTGCTCCAGCAAAGGTGTTACCACCTTCGACTTCACCTTTAATGCCCAGTACAACTTCACGCATAGACGGGTTTTCTAAGCCTTCAGCCACAATTTCGAAACCTTGTACCAGCGGTACACCCGCTTTCATCATGGTTGCGAGCTGTCGGGTGAAAATTGTGATGTCCAGTGTGGTCACTTTTTTCTTCATTATCCCTTCAAGAATATTCTTTTTCTTTTCTCGAATACTCTTGATGGTAATCCCTTGTTTACGCAAAGTAACTTTGGCGAGGGCAAGATTACGTGCAGGCAATTCCCCTTTAATTTTTGCCCCTTTACGATCAATCCCTTCATAATTGAAGGTTGGCATCATCTGTGCTTTTTTGACAGCCATGCATTTATCCTTATTCTTTCAATATTTCAACTATTCGCTGGTTACACGATTCACTTCTTGTAAGGAAGTGACCCCCTGCATAACCTTGAGTAAACCTGAACGACGTAAATTGTTAAATCCTAATTTTGCAGATGCTTCCGCAATCTGCAAGGCATTGCCATCTTCCATAATAATTTTTGAAATTTCTGGCGTGACTTTCATGACTTCATAAATACCAACACGTCCTTTATAGCCTTCACGGCACTCAGCACATCCCCCTGGTTGATAAATTTTGAAGTTTGGGTCTTTGATATCTGTTGAAGTAAAACCCATTTCGAGCAAACTTTGTTCGGGAATGTCGGCAGCGACTTTGCATTGGCTACATAAACGGCGTGCTAAACGCTGTGCAATCACTAAATTGACCGAGGTCGCAATGTTAAAAGATGGAACCCCCATATTACGTAAGCGTGTCAGAGTTTCAGGTGCACTATTGGTGTGGAGTGTCGACATGACCATGTGACCTGTCTGCGCGGCTTTAATTGCGATTTCAGCTGTTTCAAGGTCGCGAATCTCACCCACCATCACAATATCAGGATCTTGACGTAAGAAGGACTTCAGCGCAGCAGAGAAGGTGAGGCCGACTTTATTGTTCACATTGACCTGATTAATACCTTCTAAGTTAATCTCAACAGGGTCTTCCGCAGTTGAAATATTGGTGTCTTCTTTATTTAAAATATTCAAACCTGTATACAGCGATACCGTTTTACCTGAACCTGTCGGGCCAGTAATTAACAACATGCCTTGCGGTTTGTCTAAAGCCTGCATAAATAGGTCTTTTTGATCTGGTTCATAACCTAAAGCATCAATCCCCAGCATAGCACTGGATGGATCGAGAATACGTAGAACCAGCTTTTCGCCAAATAAGGTTGGAAGTGAGTTGACACGGAAGTCGATGGCTTTGTTTTTCGACAGCTTTAATTTAATTCGGCCATCTTGCGGGACGCGCTTTTCAGAGATGTCCATTTGTGACATAACTTTTAAACGTGAGGCAAGACGAGTCGCCAGTTGTAGTGGTGGACTGGCAATATGACGCAGAACCCCATCTACTCGATAACGGACACGGTAAGATTTTTCATAAGGTTCAAAGTGCAAGTCTGATGCGCCCATACGAATCGCATCAATCAGTAATTTATTGATGTATTTGACGATCGGTGCTTCATCACCTTGCGGGGAGTCATCCTTCTCATCATTCGGCTTTTCAAAATCTTGTTCTAGATCTAAATCAATATCTTCATCAGAAAATTCAAAACTATCAGCTTGTGCAAAATTTTGCTCGATCAGTTTTTCAAGCTGGGGATGTTCAACAATAACCGCTTCAATGTTCATTTTAGAATTGAAACGAATCGCGTCCATTGCATCCATGTTGGTTGGATTGCTGGTGGCGATATAGAGGATATTGCCACGACGGTAAATCGGCAACACACGATGCTTGGTGATGAGTTTGTCTTCGACCAGATCTCGTAGAATTTGTACCGAATCATAGACACTTAAGTCAAAAACAGGCTCTCCAAACTCCAAAGAAATCGTCTCAGCGATCATTTGTGGGGAGAGTTTATAATTTTCAATCAGATAAGGAACGATGTCTTGCTGAGCTTTTTTTGCAGAGAGCATTGCCTGCTGCATATTTTCAGCAGGCATGCGTCCGTCTTCGACTAAGCGTCGAATGAAGCCTGTGAACTTAGGCAAACCATTTGATACTGACATTCCCCAGATCCTTAACTTCTCAATTGTTTATAATTGGTATCGTAAAATTATACTTTTGTTGCACAAAAATACCATATCTGAAAGTGTTGTCACTACCTTAATATCGCTTAAAAGCATGAACTGGTCGTGATAGCAGGCGATTTTTTTACAAAAAGATGTCTTTATTTTCATTCGTATTATTTTGATTGCCGAAGAAATTCTAGAAGAAAACTATCTTTGAAAAATAAATACCGTGTAGAATGAGGCCGTTTTAATGAACTGTTTTGAATAGGGTGCTGTATGTCGGGTTCGACGATTAAGCCATGGGTTGTCGGCAATTGGAAGATGAACCCAATGCAGGCAGATGCCAAGCAATTGCTTCAAGAATTTAAACAGCTCTTGCAAGAGAATGAAATAGCAGAAGAAAAATGTAATATTGGGCTTGCGCCTGTGACGCTGGCTTTGACGTCAACGCAGGCTGAATTGGCGAATGCTATACGTTCAGTTTTTACCGTTGCGCAAGACGTATCGCGTTTTGGCAACATGGGTGCATATACCGGTGAAGTGAGCGCAGAGCTGCTTAAAGATAGTCAAATCGAATATGTTTTAATTGGTCACTCAGAACGTCGTGAATATTTTGCTGAAAGTGCAGCAATTTTAAATGCGAAAGCCCAAAATGCCTTAAATGCGGGTTTAAAAGTCATTTACTGTGTCGGTGAAAGCTTAGAACAGCGTGAATCGGGTCAGGCAGAAGTAGTGGTTTTACAACAAATTTGCGATTTAGCCAGTGTGGTAACGGCAGAGCAGTGGCCTCATATTGTGATTGCCTACGAGCCGATTTGGGCCATTGGTACAGGAAAAACTGCTTCACCAGAAGACGCGCAAACCATGCATGCTAAAATCCGTGAAGGCCTCACGCAAATTACCAGTTATGGCGCGAACATGGCCATTTTATATGGTGGTAGTGTAAAAGCTGAAAATGCAGTAGAGTTAGCGGCCTGTCCAGATATCAATGGTGCACTCGTCGGTGGGGCATCTTTAAATGCAACGTCGTTTTATAAAATTGTCGAAGCATTTGCAAATACAAAATAATTAGGAGTTCAGCATGCAAACTTTTGTGCTGGTAGTACATATTATCTTAGCTGTGTTGATGATCGTGCTGATTTTGGTCCAGCATGGTAAAGGTGCAGATGCTGGTGCTTCTTTTGGTGGTGGCGGTGCTGCAACTGTATTTGGTGCATCAGGTTCAGGTAATTTCTTGACCCGATTGACTGCGGTTTTGACGGCCTTGTTTTTTATCACCAGTTTGTCACTTGCTGTGTTTGCCAAAAAGCAAACCACAGATGCCTATAGCTTAAAGTCAGTGCAAACGACAAGTTCTGCACCTGCACAATCGAATGAAACTTCGCCAGCTGCACCTAAAACAAGCGAATAATTGGAATTAGTCCTTTCTTTTTTGTGACGATGCTACTAGAATGCGTCACAGCTGCGGTGGTGGTGGAATTGGTAGACACGCTACCTTGAGGTGGTAGTGCTTTCGGGCGTGGGGGTTCAAGTCCCCCCTTCCGCACCAACTTATGAATCCAGAAGATTAAGTTGGTGTATGCAGCAAATTCTGTTGATGCGGGATGGAGCAGTCTGGTAGCTCGTCGGGCTCATAACCCGAAGGTCGTTGGTTCAAATCCAGCTCCCGCTACCAATCAATCTTATTTTAGATGCAAACTAAGGTGAGTAACTTAAGTGATTAAGTTAAGAATATTTTTGCGTTTTGTTGCGGGATGGAGCAGTCTGGTAGCTCGTCGGGCTCATAACCCGAAGGTCGTTGGTTCAAATCCAGCTCCCGCTACCAATCTTATTTTAGATGCAGACTAAAATAAGCAGTTTAAGTCATTAAGCTGAAAAAATTGCATTTTGTTGCGGGATGGAGCAGTCTGGTAGCTCGTCGGGCTCATAACCCGAAGGTCGTTGGTTCAAATCCAGCTCCCGCTACCAATTTGATTTAGGTGCAACTAAATCAGAGCAAGTACGAAGTATTTAGATTGAAAAATAGTTCATATTTGTATATAATTTTTGCACGTTGATGCGGGATGGAGCAGTCTGGTAGCTCGTCGGGCTCATAACCCGAAGGTCGTTGGTTCAAATCCAGCTCCCGCTACCAAGTTTCTAAAAAGAGGCTCACAACAAGGTGGGCCTTTTTGCACAGTGGATATTAATTTTCTGTGCAATAATTGGGGCGATTACGCCCTTTTTTATTGGCTATCGTGTAGTGTCGATGTGAGCCGGATACGGTGAAAGTCAAAGTGTCATGTTCCACTACTACTATAGTTTGTATTGGCTTGTAGTGGTCTGTTTCGGCCATTGAATCGCACAAAAATGACGAGAGTAAATGAAGCTATCAAATAAAACTCAAGCACTCCAAGACTTAATTGCTCCTGCAGTGCAAGCCTGTGGTGTTGATCTTTGGGGGATTGAATTCCTTCCTCAAGGAAAACGTTCTTTATTGCGCATTTATATTGACAAAGCTGTCGACGAAAATGCAGAACCCATCATCAATGAAGATGGTGAAGAAGAGCAGGGCCGTGGCATCGGCGTACAAGACTGTGTACGCGTGACTCAGCAAGTCGGCGCAATGATGGATGTCCATGATCCAATTTCAGGTGAATATGCACTTGAAGTGTCATCTCCAGGTTGGGATCGTCCATTTTTCCAACTTGAACAATTACCTGCATATATTGGTCAACAGATCGCTTTCCGTTTGATCAGTGCGGTCGATAACCGTCGTAAATTCCAAGCTAAATTGGTTGCTGTAGATCTTGAAGCTGAAATGATTCAAGTCGAAGTAGAAAAGCAACAGGTGCTTGAAATCGATAGTAATAATATTGATAAAGCCAATTTGGTCTATCAAGATTAATTCATTTAATAAATAAGAATCTGAACGAATAGGTGGCTTATGGCACGTGAAATTCTTACCGTAGTTGAAACGGTTAGTAATGAAAAAGGTGTACCTCGTGAAGCGATTTTCGAAGCCTTAGAACAAGCGCTTGTTGCTGCGACTAAAAAGAAATTTTACGAAGGAACAAACTCTGAAGAAGCTCAGCTTCGTGTAGAGATTGATCGTAAAACGGGCGAATACAGCACTTTCCGCCAATGGGAAGTGGTTGCAGATGAAGATCATGAAATGCCAGCATGTCAAGATGCGATTTCTGATGTTGATCCTGCACAATGGTCGATTGGTGATATTCGTGAGCTTGAAGTGCCTTCAATTGACTTCGGTCGTATTGCGGCGCAAATTGCAAAACAAGTGATTGTTCAAAAGATTCGCGAAGCTGAACGTGCGCTGATTGCAGATGCCTACGAGTCTAAAGTGGGTGAGTTGATCTACGGTGAAGTGAAAAAGCAAACCAAAGATGGCTTTATCATTGACCTTGGCGATAACGCAGAAGCGTATCTTGCACGTGAAGAAATGATTGCAAAAGAAATTTTGCGTCCGAAGCAGCGTGTAAATGCGATTTTGTTCAATGTGAACCGTGAAGGTCGTGGTGCACAACTACAATTGTCACGTGCCAAGCCTGAAATGCTCATCGCTTTGATGAAGAAAGAAATTCCTGAAATTTCTGAAGAAATCATTGAGATTAAAGCTGCAGCGCGTCAACCTGGCGTTCGTGCTAAAATTGCTGTGAAAACCAATGATCATCGTATTGATCCAGTGGGTGCATGTATTGGTATGCGTGGTACACGTATCCAAGCAGTTCAGCAAGAATTGAACGGTGAGCGTATTGATGTTGTTGTATGGTCTGATGATCCTGCACAGTACATTGCGAGTGCTTTAGAGCCAGCAGATGTATCGGGTATTGTGATCGATGAAGAAGAGCGTACAGCGGACATTATTTTCGCAACTAGCGATCAATTAGCGCGTGCGATTGGTTCACAAGGTCAAAACGTACGTTTAGCCTCTGAACTGACAGGCTACAAACTCAACATGATGCTTGAAGATGAGTATCATGCTCGTCAACAAAATGAAGCACAACAATACTTAGACCTATTTGTATCGCGTCTAGATATTGAAGAAGATTTGGCAATGGCATTGGTTGAAATGGGCTTTACTTCTTTAGAAGAGATTGCTTATGTTCCAGCTGAAACATTTGACGAAATCGAGCTAGATGCTGAAGTTGTTGAATTACTTCAAAGTCGTGCCAAAGAAGTTACATTGGCTGATGCATTACAGCAGCAAGAAAACATCCAAGATCCAAGCGCGGAACTCGTTGCAATGGAAGGGATGACGCAAGAGATTGCTTATGCACTTGCAGCACGTGGTGTCATCACAATTGATGACTTGGCTGACCAAGCGACTGACGATATTGCTGATATTGAAAGTCTAGGTACAGAGAAAGCAGGTCAACTTATTATGAAAGCGCGCGAATCATGGTTTAACTAGGAGATCTACATGACGGATAAGACGATACAAGAGTTAGCTCTCAGTGTGAACCGCCCTGTTGAGAAGGTCCTAGAGCAGGTTCGTGATGCTGGTTTACCACAGCGTAAATCGGACGATATAATCTCTACTGAACAACAAGATGCCCTCGTGCACCATTTGAAGAAAATTCATGGTCAAAACGATGGTCAGGCAGGAAAAATCACGTTGAAACGTAAAACGACCAGTACCGCTAAAGTAGCGAGTACTTCAGGTAAGGCAAAAACGATTAATGTAGAAGTTCGCAAGAAACATACATTTACCAAGCCAGATCCAGAACAAATTAAAGCGGAAGCTTTGGCAAAAGCGCAAGCTGAGCAACAAGCTCGTGCGAACGTTCAAGCTATGGTTGAACCTAAAGCTGAAACTCCAGCAGTAAATAAAGCAGCTGCAAACTTTGAAGCAATGCGTGCTGCTGCAAAGCAAGAAACGACGAAGCAAGAAGTTGCGAAAGCTGCGGTAGTTGTGAAGCGTAAATCAAACAATAAGCCTGTGGTTAAAGCACAAGTTAAAGTTGTTGAAACACCTGAACAGAAAAAAGCACGTGAAGCTCAAGCCGCTCAATTAAAAGCGACCGAAGAAGCAGCACGTCGTAAGGCAGCTGAAGAAGCGCAGCAACGTACACTTGAACAAATGCGTCAAATGGCATCTAAGTATTCTAACGAAGATGCAACTGCGACCATTCGTGTTGTGGATGATTCTCCACTTGCTGCGGGTCTAGTTGGCCAAGCATATGAAGATTCATTTGCGAAAGAAGACCGTGACATCAAACGTGGTACCAATACACCAAGTACACGTGCACCGAAAAAAGGTGGTCGTCGTGGTCAGGAAGAGCAAAGTTTCAGCAAGCAACCTAAACGTGGTCTGAAAACAAGTCAGGCTGGTAAACATGGTTTTGAAAAACCAGTTAAGAAACAAGTTTATGATGTTGAAATTGGCGAAACTATTGTTGTTGCAGATCTTGCAGCAAAAATGGCGATTAAAGTACGTGAAGTAATTAAATCACTCATGAAAATGGGTGAGCTGGTTACTCAGAACCAAGCGATTGAGCAAGAAATTGCTGCATTGATCGTAGAAGAAATGGGTCATAACCCTGTTCTTGTATCGGATACGCAAGCTGAAGATAACTTACTTGAAGCAGCTGAAGGCGCGCGTGGTGCTCAATCTACACGTGCACCAGTGGTGACCATCATGGGGCACGTTGACCATGGTAAAACATCGCTTCTTGATCGTATTCGTCGTGCGAAAGTTGCAGCTGGTGAAGCGGGTGGTATCACACAGCATATCGGTGCGTACCACGTTACAACTAACAAAGGTATGATCACTTTCCTTGATACCCCTGGACATGCTGCATTTACTGCAATGCGTTCACGTGGTGCGAAAGCGACTGATATCGTGGTTCTTGTTGTAGCAGCAGATGATGGTGTTATGCCACAAACTGCGGAAGCAATTGATCATGCACGTGCAGCTGGTACACCAATTATTGTTGCAATCAACAAAATGGATAAAGAATCGGCTGATCCAGATCGCGTATTGAACGAATTGACAGTAAAAGAAATCGTGCCAGAACAATGGGGCGGTGATGTACCTGTTGCAATGGTTTCAGCACATTCTGGTCAAGGTATCGATGAGCTTCTAGATTTGATTTCAATCCAAGCTGAATTGCTTGAATTGAAAGCATCTGAAGAGGGTGCTGCACAAGGTGTCGTGATTGAAGCACGTGTAGACAACAGCCGTGGTGCGGTAACGTCTATCCTTGTTCAAAACGGTACATTGAAAGTAGGTGACCTGGTTCTTGCGGGTGCATCTTACGGTCGCGTTCGTGCAATGACAGATGAAAACGGTAAACGTATTCAATCTGCAGGTCCTTCGATTCCAGTTGAAATTTTAGGTCTACCTGAAGCGCCAATGGCGGGTGATGAAGTTCTTGTTGTAAGCGATGAGAAGAAAGCACGTGAAGTTGCTGATGCGCGTATGGATCGTGAACGTCAAAAACGTCTTGAGCGTCAAAGTGCAATGCGTCTTGAAAATATCATGGCGTCTATGGGCAAGAAAGATGTGCCTATCGTCAATGTGGTATTGAAAACTGATGTACGTGGTACATTGGAAGCATTACATGTTGCTCTTGCTGACCTTGCAACAGACGAAGTTAAAGTTCGTATCATTGGCTCAGGTGTTGGTGCGATCACTGAATCTGACGTGACACTAGCTGAATCTTCTGAAGCAGTTCTTCTTGGCTTTAACGTACGTGCGGATAACGCAGCGCGTCAAAAAGCGGATGCTGACGGCATCGATATTCGTTACTACTCAATCATCTATCAATTGATTGATGATGTGAAAGCAGCGATGAGCGGTAAGCTTGCTCCAGAACACCGTGAAACAATTCTGGGTGTGGCTGAAGTACGTGAAGTGTTCCACTCAAGTAAGTTTGGTGCAGCAGCAGGCTGTATGGTACTTGAGGGTATGTTACATCGCAATAAACCAATTCGTATCCTTCGTGATGACGTGGTTGTGTTCCAAGGTGAGCTTGAGTCACTTCGTCGCTATAAAGAAGTGGTTGAAGAAGTTCGTGCAGGTATGGAATGTGGTCTTGCGGTTAAAGGTTATAAAGACATCAAAGAAAAAGACAAGATCGAAGTCTATGATGTTCAATTGATCAAACGGAGTCTTTAATGGCGGGTAGTCAACGTCTTAAGCGCATGGCGGATACAGTACAACGTGAGTTGTCTGAACTGATTCGTCAAGAGTTGAAAGATCCACGCTTAGGTGGTCTCGTGACCATCTCTGCGGTGAAGGTTAGTCCAGACTTAGGTTATGCTGAAGTATATGTGACTGTGATGGGCCGTGAGCTTGGCGATGAGCAAAGTGAAGCAGCCAATAAAGAAACGCTAGATGTGCTGAACAAAGCATCTGGTTTCTTGCGTCACGAACTCGGCCGTCGTATTAAGACACGTATTACACCGCGTTTGCGTTTCCATTACGATAAAACCAATGCATATGGTAACTATATGTTTGGCCTGATTGCTGAAGCAGTGAAGGATTTACCCGCTGACGAAGCAAACAAAGATGATGAATAATTCAGTCTAACTGAATCAAAAAGCCACCTTCGGGTGGCTTTTTTTATAATTGTATATAGATAAAAATAGATGGAGATTTTAAAAATGTTGTATCTGAGCGAGCCTCAATTATTAGAGATCCGGAGTCTGGATCCGTTGAGAGAATCTAAATTTAAGTATAATTCTACTCGATGGCTGAGTTTGGATCAGAACTTGAAAAGTATTACAAAGGACTATTGTGATGATGATATTTCAAGAGAACAGGTCATTAAATGTTTTAGGGATTATTTTGATTGCAAAGTTAGTGTGGAGTTACCTTTTGTACTGACGATGATTTGGGGTTTTGCTGATATTGGTTATGGTACATTTAGGACGAATAAATATTATACTTCAGAGAATATGGAGCTCATGGAGTTGGCGTTCACGCATGTAAAAAGGAAGAATATTCAACAAGCCTATAGAACATTGAAGTTAATTAATGGTTTGAATATTAGCTATATTTCTAAATTGCTCTATTTTTCAACTCGTGCTTTGGAACACTCGGATTATTGTTTAATTTTTGATATTCGAGTGGCTAGAGCCTTAATTAAACTGACTTGTCCAGAAACACTAGTGAATTTAATCGAGGTGACACCATCCAATAAGTTTGAACCTTATCATCAGTACAATGTGCAAATTAGCGCAACACCACCATGTCAGTGCTGAAGCGCTAGAAATGTATTTATTTTTATATCCTTAAGGATACAAGCGTTTAGAGACGATGTTCAGTGTCTTCATGCTTATTGCTAAAAGCTCTGCGGCGGGTGCGTTGCCAAGGCAGTGGACGATTTAGCGCTTCTGGAACGTCACCACTGAGTGAACGTAAGCGTAAATGTAGCGCCGCTTGCGCCATCAAATTCGCTGATACGGGTGCGGTTAAGAAGGCAAACAGTGTTAATAACAGCTCAGCAAAACCAAAGCGTCCTTGGAATGCAGAATAGATCATTCCGGCGATCAAGAAGCTCCCTAAGCCTAAGGTGCTGGACTTGGTTGGGGCATGCAGGCGCATGAATAAATCGGGCAGACGCACCATTCCAATTCCTCCGACCAGCATGAAGAAAGTACCGATCATGAGAAAAATGGAGACTAAAATTTCCATCGTAAGTTGCATCGATCTTGCTCCTAGTCAATCACATGACCTGAGGTGAAGTAGCGTGCTAAAGCGGCTGTAGAGACAAAGCCGAGCATCGCAACCAAAAGAGCACCTTCAAATAATGAAGTGCTGGCCCAGTAAATGCCTAAAATAATAATGAGGCAGATTGCATTTAAAAAGAGTGTATCGAGTGCTAAGAGTCTATCTACAATCGATGGGCCGATGATTAAGCGAATTAAGCACAGCAACATTGAAATGGTGACAGCGATTAAACAAATCCCGAGGGCATAAGGCAAAATGGTCATGCTTTGTCTCCTGCTTCGACACCAAAAATTTGCATCAACGGTTTTTCATAACGCGCTTTGATATTTTCAATCTCGGCATTTTCATCATCGGTGCTGAGGGCGTGAACTAAAATGTCCCCACGATCTTGATCGATGCCTGCTGAAACAGTGCCTGGTGTGGTGGTAATAATCATCGCCAGTAAGGTGTTTACTTCCTCATGTTGTGTTTCCAGCGGAACGCGAAACCATTTGGGTTGTAGACGATCAATTGGGCCGAGGACCAATTTAGCCACTTGAATATTCGACACCACGATGTCGTATAACACCACAAAAAATAGTTTCACCGCCGCTTTCCATTCAATATTTGGAGTATACTTAATGAATGGTCTGATCAGACTCGGAATAAAAATAGCCAGTAAAAATGCCATCACTAAGCTGGCTGCATCGACACTATGTGCCAACATCACCCAGCTCAGCGCAACAATCACCGAAACAAAAGGGTGGGGTAACCAACGTTCTAAAAACGACGTTTTTTTCATGTTTAAGGCTCCACCATCGGTTGTAGGCTTTCAGCATCGGGATTCACTTCAGCCTGTTGTTGCTGTTGCATTTGGCGTTTTTTGTATTCGGAAATATGTTCGCCTTCCAGTGTTTCCTCTGAAATTAAATATGGAATCAAATGTGCATTTGGATCTACGCGTTCGCCACCATATTTGGTCTCGGGTAAATTTTCACTGTCGAAAGGTTGTACGCTAATGGTTTGCCCATGCTCATCAGTTTTGAGCAAAGTCTGTTCATAGAGCGCATTATTTTGGATTTGCTCAGCCGTTTGGTAAGTGTACTTTTGAATCGGACCTGCAAACACCATATAAGCCATTAAACCTACCAACAAGAGATAAATGGTTTTGTCATTGCGCTTCGGTGCTTGTTCAGGCAAAGCTTGGTAAGCGGCATAAGCTGCTTCATCAGGATTATCTTCAGGTTTGGTTGCGCGCCAAAAAATCACGAAACCCACACGTGTAAACGCGATTATACTCAATAAACTCACCACTAAAATTGTCACAATAATCAGCAATTGATACGGTGAGTGTGCGGTGGCTTGGAGAATAAATACTTTGCCTAAGAAACCACTAAAGGGTGGTAAACCTGCCATCATCAAGGCAATGGTGAAATAGGTTAACGCCACTACCTTATGCTGTTTCATTTGCGGTGCAATTTTAAAATGGTCTTTAAACTCACCACGTTGAGAGGTAATCCAACCACTTAAAATATAGAAAGCTGCCGCAATAATGGTACTGTGCACCAAATAATACAGTGCCGCTGCCCATGCCAAGGTATTGAACAGGGAAATGGCGATTAAAATCGTGCCGACAGAAGACAAAATCATAAAGCCAATGAAACGACGTAAGCGTTCAGCACCCATTGCACCAATCACACCATAGACTGAGGTAATTAAGCCAATCGGTAATAGAATGTACTGCAGAATCTCACGGCTAATTGCATCGTCAAATACGGTACCATTAACACGTAAAATGGCATAAATACCGACTTTGGTCATGATGGTGAACAGTGCCGCCACAGGCGTGGTCGCGACCGCATAGGTTTTTGGTAGCCAAAAACCGACAGGTAGCATGGCTGCTTTAATGCCAAAGACTGTAAACAACAACAGCCCACCAGCAACAGCAATACGATGTTGATCGCCTTCCAATAGAGGCATCAAACGTGCAACATCCGCCATATTGAGGCTGCCGACACTGCCGTAAATCATGCCAAGGCCAATCAGAAATAGAGCTGATGCCAACAGGTTAATGGTGACATAGTGAATGCCGAGTTGAAAACGCGCTTTGCCTTGACCATGCAGTAACAAAACATAAGAGGCCATCAACAAGATTTCAAAGAATACGAACAGGTTAAATAAGTCGCCTGTCAGGAAGGCACCGGTTAGCCCCATCAGTAGGAAATGGCACATGGCATGGAAATAACGGCCACGTTCATCCCATTCTTTACTGGCGAACCACATCACTGGAACAGCCAAGCCGTAGGTTAAAACCAACATCAGGGCAGACAGTTGGTCGAGGACTAAAACAATACCAAATGGTGCTGCCCATTCACCAAGGTTATAAACACTGATTTGCCCTGAGCTGGCAAAGATCAGATAGTTGACTGCTGTAAATAAGCCCAACAGGCCAGAGGTATAACTGATGCCTCGACGCCACGGTTGTCGCCAGTCTTGTGCTAAAGAACCTGATCCTGGATTACCCAGTAATACCAAAATAAAGGCAGTAATGGCAGGAATTAAAATACTAAAAATTGGGGTGTGTTCGGTCCAAAATTGGATGAAGTCATTCATTATGGCTCATCCTCACGTGGGTCAATTTGTGGTATTTCTTCTTTAGAGTCAACGTGGTCGGTTCCTGTTTCATAACGACTGCGTAAAGCCAGTTGTACAATAAATGCTGTGGTGGCAAAGCCAATCACAATCGCGGTTAACACCAAGGCTTGTGGCAAAGGGTCAGTGGCTTTGCTGGCTTCAGTGAGTACCGCGGGCGCATTAAGTTGAAGTCGTCCCATGGCAAATAAAAATAAATTGACGGCATAACCAATCATGGCCAAGCCAAGTACGACAGGGAAGGTACGGGCACGTAAAATCAGATAGATACCTGTGGCAGTCAACAGACCAATAGCGGAGGCAAGTAACAGTTCTAAACTAATCATATTAATCCCCCTTTGGTACTGGACCAGACATACTAGAGTGACGTGAGTCCCCAAGTACTGAAATAAGTAGCATGGTTGCACCTACGACCGTGATATAAACCCCGACATCGAACAGTGCAGCTGTCGCTAGGTGCATTTCGCCTAAGATCGGTGGCGACACATAAAAGTGTGCACTGGTGAGGAAGGGGCGTCCCCAGAACCATGCGCCTAAGCCTGTTAATCCTGCAATGACCAGACCTGTTCCAATCCAGATTTCATACAAACGACCAGACTTGGCTTTGAGCAGCTGTTCTGCATGATCTTGACCGAGTGCCATGTACTGAATAATCAAGGCCAAAGCGGTAATCAAACCCGCGATAAACCCGCCCCCAGGCAGATTATGTCCACGTAAGAAGATATACAGGCTAACCACCAAGGCAATCGGTAATATCCAAGATGCAGTGATACGAAGCATCAACGGCGATGGATTAAAACGGTAACTAAGACCTTTGGTCATGGTGGTGCCGTGGGTACGCATACCATCCATTAGGCATAGCGCACCAATGCCTGCAATGCCGAGGACTGTAATTTCACCGAAAGTATCGAAACCACGGAAATCGACTAAAATTACGTTGACCACGTTGGTACCGCCGCCTAATGGAATCGACTGCTGCATGAAGAACCATGAAATGGAGTTGTGATCACGGGTCAAGATAAGCCATGTGATCCATGCAATGCCAAGCCCGCCGCCAATCGCAATCAGGGCATCTCGCCAACGGCGTGATACACTCGACTCATAGGGAGTGAGTTGTGGTAAAAGCGATAAACTCATCAATAACAGTACGGTGGTGACCACATCTACGGTGATTTGTGTCAAAGCCAAATCAGGCGCAGAGAAGCAGACAAAGACCATAGTTACGACTAAACCAATCGCGCCACTGATCAATACCGCTTTAATCCGTTCGTGGTGGAACCATAGCATCATCCAGCACGAAGAGAATAACAGTAGCCACAGTACGATCGCTAAAGCAGGGGCGTGAGTGAGTTCACGGGTGCCTGTGGTCAGCCCTTGTCCTAAAAATGGAAGTGAGACTATGGCAATACTGAAGACCACAATCCAAAGAATATAGCTTTGTAATTTACCGTTTTCAGTCCAGCGTTTAAATTTGCGTGAGTTGAGCAAAAGTGACTTAAGGAATAAGTCAAAGGCAACTCGACCTTGTAGGCGACCTAAATATGGATCGAGATCAATTTCTCGAATTTTGCCACCCTTCGCTAGACTGAAATAGAAAATCAGACCGCCAATCGATGCAATCAGGCTCATCAATAATGGCATGTTAAAACCATGCCATAGAGCAAGATGTACGCCTTCAAAGTCCATCACTTGGGTGCTGGCGCGTGCTGTGCTGTTGACGATATTTTCAACCAAGAGAGCAGGGAATAAGCCGACTAAAATACACAAAATCGCCAGTAAAGTGGCCGGTGCACGCATGCCAAACGGCGGCTCATGCGCATCTTTGTTCGGAACTTGCTTGCCTAATGGGCCATCGAAGAAAACCCCATGTACCAAACGCACAGAGTAAGCGACTGCAAAAATCCCCGCCAGTGTCGCGACAATCGCCGAGCAGATGAGCACAGGACCAGACAGATTGCTGAGCAGTTCAGTAAAGAACATTTCTTTAGATAAGAAACCGTTGGTCAAGGGTACGCCGGCCATCGATGCTGCAGTGACCATCGTCAAAGTCGCAGTATAAGGCAACAGTTGCCATAACCCACTAAGCTTACGTAAATCACGTGTGCCTGACTCATGATCGATAATACCTGCGATCATGAACAGCGCTGCTTTAAAGGTGGCATGGTTAATAATATGGAAAATAGCCGCAGCCACAGCCAATGGTGATCCGATTCCCAAGAGACACATGATCAAGCCGAGATGGCTGATGGTTGAATAGGCCAATAAACCTTTCAGGTCTTCTTTAAAGATGGCAAAAAACGCAGCCATACACAGGGTAAACAGGCCAATAAAGGTGACCAAATTATGGAACAGTGCCGCACCTGCAAAAATTGGTAACAGTCGAGCCACCAAGAAAATGCCCGCTTTTACCATGGTTGCTGAGTGTAAATAAGCAGACACGGGGGTCGGGGCTGCCATTGCGTTGGGTAACCAAAAATGAAATGGAAATTGCGCACTTTTGGTAAAAGCACCGAGTAAAATCAGCAGCAGCGTAGGAACAAATAAAGCATGACTCTGAATCTGTGCTGTCATCGTCAAGATTTGATCAATCTCGTAGGTACCTGTGATTTGGCCGAGCAAGATGAAACCACCTAGCATGGCTAATCCGCCCATACCCGTAATGGTCAATGCCATTCGTGAGCCACGTTGCGCCGCGTCGTAATTGTTCCAATAACCGACCAACAGAAAAGATGAGATACTGGTCAACTCCCAAAAAACGAGGAGTAAAATTAAATTATTGGAGAGAGAAATCCCGAGCATGGCTGCCATGAACAACATGAGCAGTAGATAGAGTTTATTGAGAGAATTTTTTGGGCCTAAATAAAAATAGGCATAAATATAAATGAGCGTCCCGATGCCACTAATGAGTAAGGCAAAGAGTAGGCCTAATGCGTCTAGACGGAAGCTGAAGTCAATTCCAAGCTGCGGCAACCATGACCACGACTGCGTAATGACAGCGCCATTAAACACCTCTCGTGCTTGGGTCAGTAATAAGCCTAAACTTGTCATACTGACCCCAACAGCTGCGAAGGCGGTTAGCCTACGTGAGCTCTGCTTCAGTAATGAGACAAGGGTTGTGCCAAGTATTAACGGTAACAATATAATAATCGGTAGCACACTCGTTTCCATTGTCGTGAATAGGTCAAAACCTATTGGTGAATCTCATCTTTCAAGGATTACAGGACTGCAAAGAGCAGCCCAAGAGTCTCAATCTTGAAAGCCAATGTGAAATTTAAAAATAATGAAGTTGTGTTGCGCAACTCATGAAGCGTTATAGCAAAATCCGATTTCAGTTAGAAATTTGCAAGTAAAACCGATCATATAACATGACTAAAACAACATCAATCTTTTTTGCGCTGACGCAAAACATTATACGCGTGATGGTCGTTTCTTGGTGGATGACAGGCACTTTCTCAGTGCAAGAAATGTAAAAAAAGCGACCATTGGTCGCCTGTTTTTGAGGGTTAAAATAGATATGCTTATGCAGCAGGCTAAGTTAATGGATTTGCCGATGAAGCATCATCCTCAGCACTGAGTAAAGCAATCAAATGCTGTTGCTGTTCGGGAGAGAGTTGCTGCTGTATTTGTGCGAATAATTCAGCCACACTTAAATCTTGGGGTTCAGCCGCAATCGGTTCGGTGCTTCCACTCGTCGCTTCATGATTGGCAAGGTTTTGGTAAATTACATCGAACTGATGTTGCAGTGGTTCGAGTTGGATAGAACTTAATTGCTTATTTTCCAGTTTGAGGCATTGAAACTCACTGGCTTGTTCCAGCAACTCACTTCGGTTGCCTGAGGCGATAATTTGTAGTCGAGGAAAAGCCTGATTTAAATGTTTTAAAATGACTTGTGCCATATTTTGATCCAATTGATGATCAATTGCATCAATCAATAGTACGCCGTCACCTTCTAAACAAGGGAACAGACTTTCAGGATTGAGTAGGCATAAACGTCGCACAATATCGCCAACAAGTGCCACCCAGTTGCGAATACTATTGGACAGCTGTTGATAGAGCATGCTGTTGCCATGGTAGCGCACCATCAGTTGTAACTTGGGATGATATTGCAGATAAAGATCTTCTATTTCGGGCAGAACAGTTGCTAACGCTTGCTTGAGCGCTTGTAGGCTGGGTGACTGGATGTGTGCTTGAGCCTGAGCCAGTTTATAGCTTAAGGGTATATCGGGTGGCATGCTTGTAGGCTGATGCAATATCGTTTGTAAAAACTGCGCAGTTTGCGCATTTTCAATATCGCTGATTTCACGAAACCACTCAAAGAAACGCGCAAAGGTGGTATAGGGAATAGCTGAAATTTCATAGGCATGTGCATGTTGGAAAATCAGGGGATTGTTCTTGCTGAGAATATTCATTTCATTGACAAAACGTTCCGCAGGATAATACGCAATCAACGGCAAACCTTGCAGTGGATCTTGTAGCGTTGCCTGCTGATATAGATTGACCAGTTGTTCGAGTTCCAAGGTTTCAACTCGGCTGATGCCAATTCCTTGTTGGTTTAAGGTTTTGTAGAGTTGCCATGTATAGGGTTCGGGCGCAGTATCGGCTGCCGTAGGTTTGAGATCATACAGCTCAGCGGGCACAGCAACTTGAATATCAATTTTGGACTGTAGGCGGTTCAGCATAATATCGTGATCTAACATCACCACACCTGCAGAGCGTAAATCTTTATAACGGGCCGCAAACCAAGTCAGAGCCTGATAGCTAAAACGTAAGATCGAGGTCTTGCCTGAGGCTTGATCGCCTAAAATTAAAGTGACGGGTTTATCGTGATAAGAAAAATCGACTTTAAGGTCAGCAAAATGCAGGATGTGTTTCAGGTGAATCGATTGAATTTTCATAGAACACCCGCAGCGGTTGTGACTATTTTTACATTCGACTATCCAACAACTTTACGTAATGAGCTTGGCATTTGTTTTTTCAGCTGTTGCATCAGGTCGTAAATGTGATGGATATTTAAACTTACTTTAGCACGTGTACAGGCCACGTAAAGCAGTCTTAACTCTTCATCACTAATTTTATGGTCTTTGTCGTTGACCTTAAACTGATAATCATCTTCGATGTGAACGCGGTTCCACTCTAAGCCTTTGGCTTTGTGTGCGGTGGAAATAATATAATCCGCTTGTTCAATCGGCGTAATCTTTGCAAGGGCTTTTTTGAGTGGATCGGTGCCATGATCATCTACCAATTTTACTAAAGGCTTGATGTCACTGCCGTCATTGGTTTCGCAATATTCATGTACATCATGCCAAGAATTAAACCAGGCCAGTTCCGGCACATCGGTGACGCGCTTACCTTGTTTAAGCATCGCTGCGGCATCGACAAAGCGGTTCAGTTTGACATGGTCGGCTTGTAAGCTGACTTTGTCGCCATGGACCAATCCTGAGAGCAACAGTTCCATGGCGCGCGCATTGGTGCGACATAAAATCGCATCGCGCATTTTGGTATGAGGTTTGTTGACCACTTTGGAGTTGAGCAGAGGGTTGCCCATGAGCGGCACGGTTTCATTCAAGGCGCCTAAAATGGCATTGGCATGCAATGCAATCTCTTCACCAAAACGGAACGAGGTGGTGAGACGGGACTCAGGCAAAGGCAGTTGTTGCATAGCATTGACTGCGCCGCGCCATGCATAAATTTGTTGGTGTGCATCTCCGACATAGATCACTTGTGTATTACGCTGCTTCAGTAAGATGCCCAACATCAGTGGATCAGCGTCTTGTGCCTCATCAAACAACACATAGTCACTTGGGATATTGGGTTCAGACAGCGCCCACAGTTTTAAATAAATATCGTGACCAATCCCAGCCTGATGGTTTGGATCGATAGACTCTAACCAACGACGTTCAATGGCAGGGTAGAGGTGTTTTTGTAGTGAATCGATATCATCAGGGTGTAACCAGCTCGGTGTTTGTAAATGTCGCGGTGCTGGGTACTGAGAACTGGTTGAACAGAAGTGACTCACTGCATTCGCCACAAGGCTGGCCAAGCGTGACGGCATCAATACATATTTTTCATAACGTCCGCCCATCATCCGTCTTAAGGTGATGGGTTCAAGGCGGTATTCTTTGGCAATAAAACTCGGACTTAAACGAGGCAGACGAAGTTTGTCTGTCACTCCACGTGGAACACTGCGAAAGGCAAGCGAGTGGAAGGTTCGGCAGTCGACATTGCCATGAAACTTCGTTTGCGCTTCGCTGGCAATGGCTTTGTTGAACGCCAAATACATGCCACGCCTTTGTGGCATGGCATCACTAATCATTTGCAGGGTAGTGGTTTTACCTGTGCCTGCATAAGCAATTACTTTAAACGATTTGCCCAGACGCGCGTTATCAATGGCAATGGCTTGCTCATAAGTCGCGCTCGGTTTGATGATATTTGACACAGGCAATAAACTTAGTGGCTGCGGTTGGCTTTTTCAAGCAAACCAGAAAGCCCTTGACGACGTGCCAATTCATTAAGAATCACTTGAGGGTCTAAGTCGAAATAGCCTAAAACCACAATAGTATGGAACCAAAGATCCGCCACTTCATAGATCAAGTCATTTTTATGGTCTTCATTGGCTTCAGACTTAAAATCTTTAGCCGCGATAATGGTTTCAACCGCTTCTTCACCGACTTTTTCTAAAATTTTGTTGAGACCTTTGTGGTACAGCTTTGCGACATAAGATGAGTCTGGATCCGCCGCTTTACGCTCAGCCATCATTTGACCGAGATAGGATAAAACTTCAACTTGCTCAGACTGTGCCGTTGAGGCATTCATCGCCAATGTATGTGGATTTTTCGATTTTTCGCCATAAATCGCGTTCGGGTCTTTGAGCTGTGCATCCACAATTTCCCAGCCATTTGGCGTGAGTTTACGGTAGAAGCACGATTCGCGACCTGTATGACAGGCAATTCCGCCGTGCTGTGCAATTTGCAGCACAATTACATCGGCATCGCAGTCGAGACGAATTTCGTGCACGGTTTGGAAATGTCCAGACTCTTCGCCTTTGTGCCATAACTTGTTGCGTGAACGAGAGAAATATACGGCTTGGTTTTTCTCAGCCGTCAAAGCCAAAGCTTCACGGTTCATCCATGCAACCATCAAGACACGTCCCGTTTGGTGATGCTGTGCAATGGCAGGGACTAAACCTTGTTCGTTAAATTTTACTTCATCGAGCCATTGCAAATTGTTCATAAGATTTCACCAAGCGAATAAATTTTGAGAGTGTTACGATGTTAACGTAGCGCGCTATAGTCTACGTGATTTAAACAGAATAGAGGAGAAACTTTCTACAGTTATCTTACAGTGGCTTAATAATGTATTTTAGAAACTCGTCTATCACTCACCCATCCAAAGCGAATGAAGATGATTGTCATCGCATTCTATACAGAATGATTGTTTTGTTTTGCAATATCCCGATAGTTCATTTGACTGAACATGCCTAATTTTAAACCTGAAATCGTCACCGCCATTTCTTTACGGAAATAGGGAATTCGATACATCCAAGCAAAGCTTAAATCACGTAAACCCCCTGCCCACCATAGGTCAGATTGGTAAAGTGGTGTGAGTAAACGACTTAAAAATTGATAGAACGCCGTCGAACTTTGACGGTGTTGATGGTAAGTTTGCCAGAGTTGGACATAATCAAGGGCTTCATTTTTTCTTGTGCTTTGAACCGCTTGCCCCAAAGCCCATGCATCTAAAAGGGCCATATTTGCACCTTGCCCCAGTTGTGGACTCATCGCATGTGCTGCATCACCCATGACACCAATACGACCCTCACCAAACTTAGACAGCACCACATCACGATAGTTTGCAGTCAACCATTGTGATTTTTGTTCAGGCTGGGCAATGACTTGCTCTAACCAATCCGCAGCAGGTTTCCAACGCTTAGACACTTGGTTTAACCAGTCTGAGTGAGCTTGTGAGTTGTGTAGAAAACTATTCAGTTGATGGCTTGGAAGACTCCAAAACACACTCGATAGTCTTTGCTTGGGTTCATGTGGCACTGTACCGGTCGGTAAGATGCCCATCATCATTTTAGAGCGATCATGAAACTGATGTAAAATTTCTGTATCTAATTCAAGGCATTCGGGAACAATTGTCCATTTGGCTCCCCAAGGATAAGCTTGATCAACCTTCACCCATTCTTTCGGTCTTAAGAGGCTGCGTGCGCCATTGGCAATGATCACAGCATCAAAAGCTTGATCAAATGATTCACCATCTTTTGTACCCGAAACCCGAACTTGATTGGATGTTTCTTTTAATTTTTGAATGTCGGTATTCATATACCACGTAATGAGTTCTGGATATTCACGGCATTTATTTTCTAAAACATGACATAACGTTGCTCGATGGATACCGACACCATAAAAATCAGGATGCGCTTGTTGATAATGACTATTGACCAGTAAATTGCCACTCGGTAACTGACCTTTGAGCCCAGTGACTTTTGCACCCAGTCTTAAAACCTCATCTAAAAGGCCTAAATGCTCAAAAACAGCTAAACCAGAAGGCTGTAGTAACAGTCCTGCGCCGACAGGTTCGAGTTCTGAGGCTTTCTCTAAAATACTGACTTGAATATTTTGTCGAGCCAGTAAAATCGCAGTGGCTAACCCTGCGGTTCCAGCACCGATGATGGCGAAGTGGGGCGGGTGATTAGAAATCATAGATCGAATGATTTAACCATTGTCTAAAATGAATGCGTAACGAATATCATCAGATTTTTTTAATTGGTCGATGTTGATTTGAATGAAATCTTCTAACGAGCTTGCAATCACATTTTTTCCACGATTCATTTTGTAATTCAATGACTTGACCATATTTTTTTTGTTCACTTAAAATTATTGTTAGCATAGAAAAAATGTAATCTCGATTTTTCTTTATTTGGTCAGATTAAACAAGATTACATTCATGCGCAAATTTTGTTTATAAATCTTGTATGACCTGTGCAAAATGCTGTTTTTCCAACATTTCCAAGAATTCATCACCTAAGCGCTGACTTTCAGAAATACATTGGTTCCACATTTGAATGCGCTGTTTTTGGTCGAGCCCTTTGAGTGTGAAATCTTTACGATCGGGCAGGCGTCCTAAAGGTAAGCTCTGTAAATAGTCTTGGGATGGGGACAATAGCAGCGTACGGGCTTGATTTTCAGGATTGGCGTGACGTTTAAACAGCTTATCAAACCAACCGGGCGTAATGCTGTCCGTAAAGTGTGGATAAAGCACAATGCCTTGACTCTCAAAAGGCAGATCGATGTGATAGTCAATCAGACCACCATCACGATAACTGCCTTGTGGTGCATCTGGAATATCACGAATCGCGGCCATCACGCCTGGAATAGAGGCTGAGGCAATCAACCAAGGCAGAACATTTCTAGCGGTGAGACTGTGATAATGAGTGAGGAAATCATCTTCTACTTTAAATTGTTTACCATTGCTGGGCTGACTAATCACCCGTTGCATAAAGTGGCGGCTATGCTTTCGCGCAACAGCGGTTGTACCGATGATACCTGCGACAGAGGCCAAGAGCGGGAGAACTTGGTCACTTTGGAAGATGTGTTGAGCCTTAATCGACAGTACCGCGAGGTGGTAATCGGGATGATTGACCAATTCCACTTCTTTGCCTTGCACCAAGTCGAGCAGCATGCCACGGCAAATATCACTGACTTCTTGACGCTGCATTTTTTTGTCAAAATAGAGATTGGTATAGAGTTCACCTAAACGTTCGGTACCTGCTTTTGCACCGTGCGCTAAGATGCTGGCAAAGCGCCAACTGCCAATGGACGAACCAATCAAAGTCCGTCTTTGCGGCGCACGAGCAAAGAATTCACCAAAAATAGCTTGGTCTAAACCTTGAATCCCGATCCCTTTGGGCCCACCTGCGGCACCGGGTACAATATCGACCTGTTCCGCTTGTAAGCCTTCGCTTTGAATGAGTTGACGTGCTAATTTACCTGCACGAATGCTTAAAGCTGGAGGGTGTTTATGCAGGATTTGAGTCATCGTGATCATTCAAAATAGACAATATGTATTGTCATTTTAACTGGTGAGAGAATGAGCGCATTGGCAAAAGTGATCCAAGAATGACTTGGGAGTCACTTCCGACATAAAACCTAAACATAAAAAAGCCTGAGAGACTCAGGCTTTTAATACAGCAGAAAGCGTCTATTTAAACACGCGCCAAACGGCCAATAAGCTGGTGAGTACAATCAAGATTACTGAAATAAACCACGGCGAGATAATGGCAATCGACAGCAAAATGGCCATGAGACTACCAAAAATCCAACTCCGTTTTTGCTGATGTTCCATTTGCAGGCGCATGCTTTGTAGTTCATTGAGCTGTTTAGCATGCCAAGCCGATTGGTTTTTGAGTCCATTTAAGCTATCGACCAACAGTGTTGGGAAGTCTTGTGCCCCTAAAAGTAAGTCCGGAATTTTTTGTCCCAGCTCTTTTAGGTTCTTTTGTGGATTCATTTGCGCTTTGATCCAATCAGTCAGGATTGGCTTTGCCAAACTCCAAATGTCCAGCTCTGGGTAAAGGTCAGTCCCTAAACCCTCAACATGCACGAGGGTTTTAAGCAGCAGCATCAGCTGGGGCGGAATTTCCAAATGGAAGCGTCGTGCAATATCCATCACTTGAATCAAAATGCCCGCGAAGTCCAATTCATGCATGGGTTTGGACACCATTGGCCCGACCGTGCGACGCATTTCACGTGCTAGCGCATCTTGGTCTGTGCCCGGTGGAATCCAACCAGCTTGATGCACGATTTGAATCAGTTGCATAAAGTCGCTGTTCATGACCGCAAGCAGCATACGTGCCACGGTCATTTGGTCGTGCTTCGACAACTCACCCATAATGGCACAGTCTAGTGCAATATAGCGTGGTTGGCTTGGGTTTAGTGTTTCAACGAAGACATTGCCCGGATGCATGTCGGCATGGAAAAAGTTGTCACGGAAAACTTGGGTAAAGAAAATGGTTAAGCCTTTTTCCGCCAGATCTTTACGATCCATCCCCAGCTTTTCAAAGGTTTCAATGTCTGAAATGGGAACGCCGGTAATGCGTTCAGCCACCATCACGTCTTTGCTGTCCATATAAACTTCAGGCACATACATCATGCTTGAGCCTGTAAAGTAATGGCGCATACGACGGGTATTGTCGGCTTCTAAGGTCAAATCCAGTTCATTTAAAATGACTTGACGATAGTCCTGAATAATTTCAGATAAGTGCAGTGCACGCGCGGCTTCTAGGCGTTTTTCTAGAAAATCACCTAGCCATTCTAAAATTTCAAAGTCTTGTAAAATTTGACTACGAATAGCGGGACGGGTGACTTTCACCACCACTTCGCGACCATCATGTAAAGCGGCCGTATGTACTTGAGCAATCGAGGCTGCTGCCAAGGGTTGTTCGTCGAAGCGAGCAAACAGCGTGTTTACATCGGCTTTCAGTGAGTCTTGAATGCGCATTTTTGCCACATCAGAACCAAACGGTTTGACACGGTCTTGGAGTAAAACCAGTTGCTGTAGTACTTCAGGTGGAATTAGGTCACGACGAGTAGACAGCAACTGTCCCATTTTAATCGCCAGTGGTCCCATTTCCTCTAAAGCTTGTTTGAGCTTCAATGGGTTTTTACGTTCACGACTCGACCATGCCGCAGGGTGCATACGAATTACACCCAGCGCATGACGCACTTTTTCAGGCAATTCTTCCGCAGGAAACAACGTGTCGAGTCTATAGTGCGCGGCAATGCGCCAAAGTTCGAGTAAACGTGAAACGTGCGGAATCATATATGTAAATACCTAGTTTTGAGTTGAGTCTTGAGTGTCAATCTGTGCTTGAAGTTGTTGAATTTTGGCTTCGGCACGATCTAAGTTTTGATTAAAAATGCGGGTGTCTTGATGCAGATCATCCATTTGCCAACGCGGGGCAAATAGACCACTGTCTTCTTTCAAGGCATCTTCAGCAAAAAACAAATGACTTTGTAAGGCCTGTTTGATGTGTTTTGGTGCCAGCTGAATTTTAGCCAATTCATGCGCCAAACTTGGGCCAATCCACGGGCTTAAATGCGCAGCCAAGTCAGGCTCAGCTTGTTGCATAATCCGTTGAATATCTTGCAGAAGGTGATAATCACCTTGGAGCGGGATATTGCCGACATCATCCGCCAGTAATAGCTTGAGCAGCTCAACCACATTGGCCACCGTTAAAGTTGCGGTTGCTGGGGTGTGAGATTGAGCTTGGTCAAAAGGGCGTTGTTCAAAAATGGACGCTGTTTCACTATGCCCTGTAACGGTAGGTTCTAAGCGCACTTTAGCTTGGTCAAAGAACACATCTACAGACAGTTGCGGGGACGCTATCACCACACGTAACATCTTGCCTTGTAGTTCATTGAGCTGGATGCGAGTGATCGCATCCAAATTAATCACATGATGAATTAATCGTTCAATTGCACCGAGTGCCAGAATCGACCACATAATTTGCCCTTAAACGTTTAATTTTAAAGTTTAAAACCACGGTGTACAGCAACGATACCACCTGTCAGGTTGTGATAGTCACAGTTTTGGAAGCCTGCATTTTCCATCATGCCTTTTAGCGTGCGTTGGTCTGGGTGCATACGAATGGACTCGGCTAAATATTTATAGCTTTCTGAGTCATTGGCAATAATTTTGCCCATGATTGGCAGTGCGGTGAACGAGTATAGGTCGTACAGTTTTGAAAACGGTTCAAATACAGGTTTGGAAAATTCTAATACCAGTAGGCGACCACCTGGCTTAAGCACGCGGTACATCGCAGCAAGTGCTGCATCTTTATCGGTCACATTACGTAGACCAAACGAGATGGTGAGTAGGTTGAAGCTGTTGTCTTCAAATGGCTCTAAGGTTTCAGCATTGGCTAATACGAAATCAACATTGGTACATCCAGCATCAATCAGGCGGTCACGGCCAACATTGAGCATGGATTCGTTAATGTCTGAAAGTACTACATGACCAGTAGGGCCGACTTCACGACTAAACACTTTAGCCAAGTCGCCTGTCCCCCCAGCAATATCGAGCACGCGTTGACCACGACGTACCCCTGACATATTGATCGCAAAGCGTTTCCATAGACGGTGAATACCAAAAGACATCAAGTCATTCATAATGTCGTATTTGCTGGCAACCGAGTGGAAAACCTCCGCTACTTTTTGGGCTTTGTCTTCACTGCTGACAGTTTGGTAACCAAAGTGTGTGGTACTGCCGACGTTACCTGTGTTGGCACCGCGAGGAAGATTGTATTTAGGTACAGAACCAGTTACTGGCGTATCAGTCAACTGTTGTTGTAATGATTTTTGCTGACCTTGCGCCGTACCTTGGGGTAATGGTTCAGTTAAAAATGGACTCACTTTGTCTGTGTTTTGTGCCGACTCTTGAGTAGCGGTAGGCGTTTGATTTTCATTCGACATGGGAGTCACTCCTAACATAGCAATAGGGTAAATGTTGCAGTGCTTGCATGATGACAGATTCTAGGACGTTGTACAGTAACCATCATGCAATTGTGCTGAATAATATACAGAAAAACAGCAGAGCTATGCAGCCACTGCCTTATTTTTATCAAGGAATAATCTGAAATTTACTGAAATGGGTATAGATGACCCGAATGTACTTTATCAATAATTTGACGTTCCACCGCAGTAAAGTCTTTCACAAATTTCTCCGCCGACTTTAGCGGTTTCATGGCCAAAAAGCCATCTTGCATAAAATCATACATGATATTGAAGTTATATTTGTTGGCCGTCCCTTTACACATCTTAAAAGCGGTATAGATCATAAAAGAGCGCATGTATTTATCGAGATTCTTACCCAATTGATCGAGTAAATACAACTGTTTCAAGCGTTCTTCGCCTTGTTCTAGTTTTAAGTAGGCTTGGCGCATCAAATCATCGCTTAAGGCTTCGGAGGGATGGTGATCTTTCAGTAATTGCATCGCCACTTGTTCATCAAGTCGCACCGCCAAAATCGCCAACTCAACCCCAGAGGTACCTGTTTTAATGGCATTTTCAGGAATTAATTTCTCCGCTTTGTGCGCATATTTGCTCAAGCGTGCAATTTGTCCTGCCAAAGCGTCAAAATCTGGGCCACCATATAAACGGTTGATAAAATACTCGGCCATCAAGAGGTTCTGTTTTTCTGAGAAAGCACGGTTATGCGTGCGTTGCATCCGTTGCTTTTGCCAGAATTGCACATCTTGTAAACGTTGGAAGAGCACCGAATCTTGATGATAATGCAATTGGTAATACTGTTCTAAAAGCTCATCGAGGGCGGCGAGTTTGGACATTTGCTGTCTCAGTTCTATTTAAAGATAGCTAAATCTTAGTGCGTGATGACGGAACTCGCTATGACAAAGTGACAAAAAAACTATTTATTTGTGGTCAGTTTGATGTAGAAGTAGTCAAAAGACGCGTGTGAAAATCATCTAGATCATCATTTTTTAGGATCTAGTGATTTGATTAAATAGAAAAAAGGAGGGGCAATGGATACAGAAACGATCGCCAGTGCAGTGCTGAACGAAGAACAGCTTTCACTGGACTTAATTGAAGCGCAATATGCATTGATGAATACCCGTGATCAGAGCAATGCAAAAAGTTTAGTGATTTTGGTCAGTGGAATTGAACTTGCGGGTAAAGGTGAAGCGGTGAAACAGCTGCGCGAATGGGTCGATCCACGTTTTTTATATGTCAAAGCCGATCCACCGCACCTGTTTAATCTAAAACAGCCTTTTTGGCAGCCCTATACTCGATTTGTACCTGCCGAAGGGCAAATTATGGTGTGGTTTGGTAACTGGTATGGGGACTTGTTGGCTACGGCCATGCATGCTTCAAAGCCTTTGGACGACACTTTGTTTGATGAATACGTCAGCAATATGCGGGCTTTTGAACAGGACTTAAAAAACAACAACGTAGATGTCTTAAAAGTTTGGTTCGATTTGTCGTGGAAGTCTTTGCAAAAGCGTTTGGATGACATGGACCCGAGCGAAGTACATTGGCATAAGTTGCATGGGCTAGACTGGCGCAATAAAAAACAATATGACACCTTGCAAAAGCTGCGTACGCGTTTCACTGACGACTGGCAAATCATTGATGGTGAAGATGAAGATTTGCGTAATCACAATTTTGCACAAGCGATTTTAACAGCGCTGCGTCACTGTCCAGAGCATGAAAAAAAGGCCGCATTAAAATGGCAGCAAGCACCGATACCGGATATTCTGACTCAGTTTGAAGCCCCTCAAGCTGAGGATGCAAACTATAAAGCAGAGTTAAAAAAACTCACCAAACAAGTGGCCGATGCCATCCGCTGTGATGACCGTAAAGTGGTGATCGCTTTTGAAGGTATGGATGCTGCGGGTAAAGGGGGGGCGATTAAGCGTATTGTGAAAAAGCTTGACCCACGAGAATATGAAATTCATACCATTGCCGCACCTGAAAAATATGAGTTACGCCGTCCTTATCTGTGGCGTTTTTGGAGCAAATTGCAGTCGGATGACATCACTATTTTTGATCGGACATGGTATGGACGCGTTTTGGTAGAGAGGATAGAAGGCTTCGCAACCGAGGTGGAGTGGCAACGCGCTTATGCGGAAATCAATCGTTTTGAAAAAAACCTCAGTAACAGCCAAACCGTGCTGATTAAGTTTTGGCTGGCGATTGATAAAGATGAACAAGCAGCGCGTTTTAAAGCCCGCGAAAGTACTCCGCATAAACGCTTTAAAATTACCGAAGAAGATTGGCGCAATCGCGACAAATGGGATGACTATTTAAAGGCAGCCGCGGATATGTTTGCACATACCGATACGGGTTATGCGCCTTGGTATATTATTTCTACCAATGATAAACAACAGGCCAGAATTGAAGTCTTAAGGGCAATTTTAAAACAGCTCAAAGCGGATCGCGATACAGATTAAAAAGCATAAAAAACGGTCATTTGACCGTTTTTTATAGAGGCGGATTTAGTTCTTTAACTTAAGGGAATTTGGGTCACTGGCGCTGCAACAGGAACACCTTGTTCAGCGGCTTGTTTCAGTTGAATGCCTTTGGCGAGCTTATACGATTCTTCCACATGAGTTTCCGCAATTTTTTTCATCACGACATAACCCAAGCTAGCCGCAATCATCTGCCCACCAAGAGGAATGAATTTAGTGACTTGTTTGGTGATGTATTTGGCTGCCATGTTATTGAGGGATTTCTTCACGGCTGTACGTGCCACCACCAGTCCAGAGAACTCCACGCCACGTTTACGCAGTTCTGACCAATGTATTTGCTTGGTTTCTGGGTCGTAGACACTGACTTGCTCAGGGGTTAGGCCAAAGCGGGCGTTAATTTCGGGAATCAACTGCGACAATATGCCCACATCAATCACCACATCGAGGAAGGGGACTGGAATAACCGCAGCACCTGCGGAAAAATAGGCGCGCTTTTTGACTAAATCCAAACACTCTTCACGGATTTGTTCTAAATTTAAAGAGGGATCAATTTTTTCTGGAATATGCTCTAATTTCATTTTCTAAATCCTAAAATATCCTGATTCACATTGATTCTAGTTTTGCTTAAAGTACGTATTTTAAAGCAAATTTTAAATAGAAATATGTCATCAAAGTGACATAGACAGAACCAGAAGTATAGTCAATAATCTGTGTACTTTTGTAGATTTTTCATAAGATGGTTATTTGAGAGGAAACATGGCGATACACGTAATACAAAGTCAGCGTATTGATGTTCTGTTGCAGGCCATGCAAAAAACCGTCTTTAAACCAGCCAAAAATGCCTTTCAAGTGTTGCAAGCACAGCACTTTATTGTACCTTCACCTGCGGTTGAGGCTTGGCTAACACAAAAGTTGGCGGAGCAGCAGGGCATCAGTGCCAACACGCAGTTTCATCATCGTATTCGTGGTTTTCAATGGTCGGCTTATCAGTGGGTTTTGGTCGATCAAAAAGATGAAGTCCGTAAAGCCAATATTCCGCGATTGATTATTAAATGGCGCGTCTTTCAAGCCTTAAAAGAATTTATACAAGCCGAGCTGAATCCTTTAGAGGTTGCTCATCCGTTGTATCCGATTATTCAGCGGATCTATGCCAGCGCTGACCGGTTGCAACAAGGCATTGATAAACAGCTCAAAAAGCAAAGCATGTTATATTGGGTGGCGGAGCAGGTTTCACGGTTATTTAGTTTTTATATGGATTATCGTGGGCATTGCACCAAAGGTTGTCCACCGCAAAATTGTCGTTGCCAGACCAATTGGTTACAAGCGTGGGGCAAGAATCAGCCGCTCGATTTGGAGCAGATGTTCTTTAAAACTCAGCAAGAACTCAGTGCTTTTCAGCTTAATCAAGCGCATGAATTGGAAGCATGGCAGCGTTGGCTCTGGCAAGTGGTGTTCCATGCTGACTTTGAACAAATTCAGCGTATTGATACTGCATTTTGGGACTTACTCGATCAAGCCGAGACCCGAGACGCTGCGCTTAAAAAGTTACCTGCTCAGCTGGTGGTGTTTACGGTTTTAGATTTACCACCAAAACAATTGGAGTTTTTACATCGATTGGGGCAATATCTCGAGATCTTTATTTTTCACTATAACCCTTCACAAGAATACTGGGCGGACAGTGTCGATCCCAACTGGAAAGCGCGTTATGACGCACGGGTGAAGCAGCGTTTTATTGAAAAACATCCAAATGCCAATGATGCCGAGATTCAGCAGTTTTTTGATGAGTTTACCCTCAATTTTAATGCAGAAACCCGAGAGTCTCGCCATCCTTTACTGACCCGATTTGGTAAACAAGCGCGCGACCATTTCTCTTTACTTTCTAGCCTTTCTTCAGGTGAGGATGGGGTGTGGGCCGATATCTTTGTTGATGAATATCCAGAAACTTTACTTGGTAAAATTCAGTCTGATATCCTGTATTTGGTAGAACCTGCGCAGCATCAGTATGCCTTGGCTGAACAAGATGATTCGATACAGATTCATGTCTGTCACTCCAGCCTCAGACAGCTTGAAGTCCTCAAAGATCAACTGACGCATTGGTTGGCTCAGGGTACGGCTGATGCACCGCGACGTCCAAGTGATATTTTAGTGTTGACGCCTAGTTTGACTGAGCTAGAGCCTTTTATTCGCAGTGTTTTTGCACCTCCTCACCATGAGCGTGAGGCTTTGCAAAAGGGCCATCAACTGAGTAAAGACAGTATTTATTTGCCGATTAAGCTGGCAGGCGTGACTCAACTCGATGCCTTAAATGCATGGCGTGCTGTGTTGGGGCGGATGGTCTTGGTGCGGGGGCGTTTGAGTATTGAGGACTTTGCCGATTGGCTCAGTTTAAATGCAACGCAGCAACGTTATGGCTTAGACATGAATATGATTGAGCGGATGACGGAGCTGTTGATCAACGCAGGCTTTAAACGTGGATTGGATGCCGAACATTTAAAACGCAGTTTGGCCGAAGGGGATGAAGACTATCGCTATAGTCTGAAGTTTGCTTTAGATCGTTTGGCTTTAGGCGTCGCTGTCCCAGAGCATGTGCTGTTTCATGAGACCTTGAGCTATGCCCAAGTACAGTCGAGTGATTTTGAGTTGATTGGTGTTTTGATAGAAATCTATCAGGATTTTAAACACCGTTCCGAATGGATGATCGCGCATGAAATTGGACAACGGACGACTGCTGAAACCTGGCTGAATCGTTTGATGGAAGATATTCGCGAGTTCGAAGCTGCGGGTGTCGAGTCTTTGGCCGCAGTGTATAAGATGGTCAAAAAACAAGAACGTATGCTGACCTTGGCGAGTTATTATGACGAACACGATCATCATGCACTGCGCAGTTTAAGTTTACCTTTGCCTTATGTATTAGAAGAAATCCAAAAGACCTTAGAAGCGCAACTGGATTATGCAGAACCGACAGGGCAGATCACATTTAGTCAAATTGGTCAGATTCGACCTGTGCCGTATAAGTTGATCGTGATGTTGGGCTTGGACAGTGGCAAGTTTCCCAACCGCAGTGCGCATTTGCCTTTTGACCTGATGGACTTGCTGAAGCCACAACTGGGGGATCGTTCCCGTTTGGAAGATGATCAAGGGGCTTTTCTAGATGCGCTGTTGTTGGCACAAGAGAACTTATGGTTATTTTATAATGGCTTTGATATCAACGATGGTGAAGTCCGTGATCCGTCTACGGTATTGCAAGAACTGATTCAGCATATGGCCTTTATTGTGCAGCCTGACACACAAAGCAAGAGTGTCAATGCAATGGTTGATCAGCATGGTGTGACTGTCCCTGCACAGTTGGCATCGCTGTATCATGTCCATCCTTTATTACCTTTTGATCCGCGTGGTTTTGAGTCTGAGCACAGTATTCGTTTTCAGGATCAATGGTTTCAAGTCGCGAAACAATTGCAATATGCATCAGGACAACGGAGTAGTTGGGTCAACACGCCTTATCCAAAATTAGAGCAAGACATTCAAGTTCTTGACAGTCAGCAGTGGATTCAAGACATCACTTTCCCTGCACGGTTGTATCTCAAGACTTTAGGCGTGGAAAACTTAAAACCAGAAGAGATTCCTGCAACACAAGAGCCGTTACTGCTCGATGGTTTAGGACGTTATGCCATTCGTCATTTTTTACAACAACATGAGGCAGCGGCAGATGCCAATCTTCTGATGGATCAACTGCCGATTGGTAAAGTCCAAGATGGGGTCTGGCAAATGAGCGTGCTTGAGCAGCAGCGCTTGCTGACACGTTTACAACGTTATGCGCCTGAGGCTACAGCCACGACCCAACAAGTCTGGAAGGTGAATGAACATTTACAGATCAATGTCACCCTAGCCAAATTTAGTGCTGAAAAATGGGTCAGTGTAGAAGCATCCAGTGCTCGGGCAAAGCGCCGTGCCAAAGTTTGGTTAGAGTATTTACTGTGGTTGGCTTATGTCAATTTGGGTGAGGGCGGACAGCAATATCAACGCATCGTGGTGTTTAGTGACCGAACCATTTTATGTACTGGTGTGAGTTCAAATCAGGCGCGTGAATGGCTCAAACCTTGGTTGAAAGCATGGGAGTATGCACAAACTCAGCCTTTGGTTTTACCTGCGGCCTTGTTACTGAAAATTGCAGAAAAAGATAAAACGCATGAATGGCAACTGAATGATCAGGAGCAGATGGTGATTGCGGACATGGACGCCATTTATAAAGTGTGGGAAGAAGATGGTCGCTTTAGTGGTTTTTCAATGACTGAAAATGAAGCCAATAAAGCACACCGCGACTGGCAGTTTATTTTACAAGAGCAGGATGCCAAAGCATTACTTGCCCATGCCTGCGAGCAGTTTTCTTATGAACTATATCATCCGATATTTTTGCATCAGCAAAGCCTTGAGGACTAAGTCATGAAAGCACAGTCTCAGGTCACTACATCGAACATGTCTTATCAACCCATTGCCGATATGAGTTTTCAGGGCTTACATTGGATTGAAGCTTCAGCAGGCACAGGCAAGACTTTTACATTATCCAGTTTGATGGTACGCATTTTTCTCGGGGCCTATTTGCCGAATCAGGTTATTGCAACCACCTTCACCCGTGCTGCTGCTGCGGAACTGAAAAGTCGCGTTCGGGCACGTTTGATTGAAACTTTACGTTATTTTGAAGGTTGTCAGAGTCTGACCGAGCGAGAGATACAGGCCAAAATAGCCGCTGAACAAGATCCGCTTTTTACCAAAGTACTCACAGATTATGCACAGCGGGTCGGTTTTGCCCAAGAGCGTTTGAAGTTGGTGATTGATCAGTTAGATGAGTTATTTGTCGGGACATTGGACAGTTTTAGTCAAAAGTTACTGCGTGAGTTTTCTTTTGAAAGTGGCAAGATTGAGCGTGCAGATATCACCGATGATGCGCAGAGTTATACTCAGCAGCTCATTCATGATGTATTACGCGAGTGGATTCAGGCACAGCCGCAGCCTGTGGTGAATTATTTACTGTTAAAACAAAAATTAAAAACCGAACAGGCTTATGTGCCAATTGTTGAAAATAGTTTGAACTTTGCATCGGCACAGTTTCAACAGGTGGAAAAACCTGTGCTTGATTTGACGCAATTTGAGCAGGCCATTGATCAATTTACTGCGCTGGATGTGGCACAGATTGAAAGCTTGAAAGACTATTATGCCCCTGAAGGGCAATACCATGCAGTGCTTGGGAAAAAATGGCGTACCGATGCTTTGATGCAACGCATCCTATGTCAGGACTTACCTGCTTTTTTGACCGCCCTGAAAGAGCAACGAGCTTATGCCTTATTTGCGCCACATTTTGAAAAAACCTTAAAGCACCTGACTGACCTTGCAACGAAAAAAGTCTTAAACAAATGTGCTGTAGATGTGTTGGAACAGTTTGAGCAGCATCCTGTGTGGCGACAGGTCCGCATTTTCTTAGACGCATTGGCAGAGCTAGAGCTCAATTTGGATGTGCTGGATGCGTATTTAAAATATCACTTAAGTTCTGAGGTGAAAAAGCGATTACCACAAGTCTTGCAGCAAAAGAGTGAAACGACTTTTGCCCAGCAAATCCGTACCTTGTCAGAAGCCTTACAGGGCGAACAAGGCCGGCGCTTTGCCCAGTTTGTACAAGCACGCTATCCACTCATTTTAGTGGATGAGTTTCAAGACACCAACCAAGACCAAGATGATATGTTGGCGCGAATTTGGCGTGATGCACAGCGCTATCATCAAGGTTGTATGATTATGGTCGGTGACCCAAAACAAGCTATTTATGGCTTTCGTGGTGGTGACATGCTGACCTATAACAAGGCACGTTTAGATGTTTTGGCAAAGCAAGGTCGGCAGTATAGTTTGAAATATAATCATCGTTCTGTACAAAAACTGGTACAGGTGGTGGATGCTTTATTTCAACGCCAACAGGACTTTGGTGAGCAGGTCTATTACCAGCCTGTAGAAGCAGGGACTCGACCACATCCCGCTTTGGTCGATGCACAGGGTGAAAACCATGTACCGCTGCGCTGGCTATTACTTGAAGACAAAAAAAATGAAGCTCAACAAGTAGCATGGAAAATTCGTGATTTAATCAACCAAGGCATTCAACAGCAACTGTATGTGGCAGATGATCCGCCACGGTTTATGGGGGAAAATGATATCGCAGTGTTGTCGAAAAACCATGATGGCTTGGACAAAGTTCAGTTTGAACTAGAGCGTTTGGGAATTTTGGTCAACCGTCCGTCTAAACGTAGTGTGTTTGAAAGTCAGGTCGCGAAAGATGTTGGTGCGCTATTGACTGCAATGATGCATCCTTTTGATGAAGCCAAAGTTCGCCGTGCGCTTTTGAGCCGGCTGTTGGCGATTGATTTAAAACAATTACTGGAACTGGAAAAGCAAGCCAACGGTCTGAGCCAGTTTATGGCGGATTTTGATGACATCCGCGACATGTGGATCAATAAAGGCTTTTTAAGTGCATGGCAATACGCTTTAAACCTGTTTAAAGTGTGGAAAAACTTGGTGGCTTACCAAAGCCGAGACAACGAACGGACTGTGGTCAATCTACGGCATTTGACTGAGTTATTGAGCCAACATAGTGAACAGTTTCAAGGCGCGCAGAAACTGTATCATTGGTATCTCAAACAGTTACATTTGCCTGCAGAACGTGAATGGGAGTTAGAGCGTAAACTTTCCAGCGCCACAGGTATACAACTGATGACTATTCATCAATCCAAGGGTCTAGAGTTTAAAATTGTGTTCTTGCTGGGTGCCGACAAAGACTTTAAGGAAATGAATAAAACCTTAAACTTTTCAACACTGGAACAGATCAATCCGACGACAGGGCAGAGCGAGTTACAGCGCATCGTGGCAGTAAATGATGCCAATCTGTTAGACCCAACCGCAATTGATCAACACAATGAGCGAGCCGAAGCGGAACAGCATCGCTTATGGTACGTCGCACTGACCCGTGCGAGCCACCGCGTGTATGCCTTGCTGCAAGATCAGGAATATAAATCAAATACGGCATTGGCGTTTTGGCGTGGTCAAGCCGGTAATCTGTTTGAGCATCCTGCCAGTGGTGATGAGGTACTGCTGACTGAAAAGCCGATCCGTTTACAGCCAGCCCAGCAGCAAGAGATCATTCAGTTACAAGCTTTGGCTTTTCCTGAACAGCGTTTTTATCCACGTTCCAAAACCAGTTTTAGTGCGTTGGCGCAGCATTTGAGTCGCAAAGAGGCAATGGATGCCTTAGCGGTTTTGAGTGAGAAAGTGGGCAGTGCGGATGACGAGATCAATCATCCTGTGCTTGAGGATGTGGAGCTGAGTCAGCCTTTGGCGTGGATTAAACGGCAGTTTCCAATGGGGACGACTGCGGGAACCTTCCTGCACGAAATTTTCGAGCATATTGATTTTCAGGACTCGGGTGACTGGGGACTGGAAATTCATCGTCGTTTTAAAAATGATAGTCCCTTACTGTGGCAAGAGTTATTGGGCAAATATCAAAACGAGTTTGGACAGGATGATGAAATCCAATTGGTACAGTGGATGCAAGCGTGGTTAGTAGATGTGCTAGAAACGCCTTTGCATGCTGGTTTTCAGTTGAAGCAACTCAAAGCCGATGAACACTTGGCTGAGTTTCCTTTTTATTTGTCATTGTCCGATCATGTGCTGGCGATTAAACGCATACAGGCATTGTTTCAAGAGTATGGGATTGATCTGCTCGACTTAAATGAAGCCAATTCTGCTCGTTATCTGACAGGTTCGATAGACTTGGTTTATTTTGATGGTCAGCGTTATCACATTGCCGATTATAAAAGTAACTTCTTAGGGGCGGATCAGCAGAGCTATAATCATGACGCAATCGAATTGAATATGTCACATGCCAGTTATTGGTTGCAGGCGGGTCTGTATTTGGTGGCTTTGCATCGTTATTTAACAGTGAATTTTCTGGACTATGACATTGAAGAACATCTGGGTCAGGCGAGTTATCTCTATTTGAGAGGGATGAATGGGCAGCCCAATCAAGGCGTATTAAGTTGGCATGCCAGCCCAGAGTTTATTTTAAGACTAGATGCGATTTTGGGGTATTTTGCTGAGGATACTTCTACTGAAAATCATGTAGGCAAAACTTCTGAATTAAGTGAAATTAGTCACTCATAAACAAAGAATTAAGCTGTGGATAACTTTGAGGATAACCGTGTGGAAAATGTTCGTAAAGCCAGTATTGATCAGGCTACCGTGGTAGACACATGGTTAACGCGTTGGAGTCAGTTTATTCAGCAGTCGCCACTGAGTAAAACAGGGTTCACCGAAGCGCGAAGTGAAGTGATTCAACAGGTCCTTGAAGCCATGCTACGCGGTGAGAGTTGTATCTCGGTTGCAGCTGAAGCCGTCACAGTCTTAGATGATTTGGTCATGGATGAACAGCAGGCACAGCAACAAAAAGCGCCGTTTGTTTACGATCAGCAGCAATTATATCTGTATCGTTATTGGGCTTTAGAGCAGTCCTTGGCCCAGCAAGTAGCACGGTTAAAACTGCAAAATTTAACGCAAGTGGATATTTCAGCTTATGCTCATTTGCTTGAAGATCCACACCAAAAAAAGGCTTTGGCGATGGTAGCCGAGCAGGCGCTCGCGATCATTACAGGTGGTCCGGGCACAGGGAAAACCTATACCTTGGCGCGTATTATTGCAGTGCTCAAACAAAGTCTGCCTGATATTCGTATTGCGATGGCTGCACCGACAGGTAAGGCGGCGCAGCGCATGAAAGAAGCCCTTCAGAACTCTTTTCAAGATGAAAAGTTACAAAACTTCATTACCCCAGATTTGAAAAACTTAAACCCTGTGACGCTACATCGACTTTTGGGTCTTGGGAATACGCAGCAACCGCGTTTTCATAGCAGACAACCTTTACCTTATGATGTGATTGTCGTTGATGAAGCGTCAATGCTAGATTTAAATTTGGCACAGATGCTCTTTGCTGCCATGCCGAATCAAGCTCGTTTGATTTTATTGGGCGATGCTGATCAGTTGGCTTCGGTCGATGTCGGCTCTGTGCTCGCCGATCTACAACACGTTCCAGCTTTGGCTGAAAATAGAGTCAATTTGGTCAATAGCCGTCGTTTCAAATCAGATGCACGGATTGGAAAGTTGGCACAATTTATTCAACAGCAATCTTGTTTTGACTTAATGATGCATCCTGCTGAAAAACAGAGAGTATTGCACACTTTTCAACAGCAAGTGGTACATGCCATGACGTTGAAGGCGGTTGAGTTGGATCAGGTCAAGGTCGATTATTTACAACTCGAATTGTTGCCCGAGCAGGCTTTATCTGTAGAGCAGTTGCAGCATTATTATGATCTGTTGATGCTTGGCTTTCAGGGCTATGTCGAGGCTTTAAAGCAATATCAGCAAAATCCTAATGAGTCTCTCGTACCCAAAGTGATTCAACATTTTGATGATTACCGTATTTTGGCAGCCATACGTCACGGCCATTTCGGCTTAAAACAGCTCAATCTGCAAATCGAGCAACGTCTATTAGAACAATCAAAACAAATCAAGCAGGGTGAGTGGTATTTAGGACGCCCTGTGATGATGACCTATAACGACTATCAGTTGGGGGTGTCGAATGGCGATATTGGCCTGTGTTTACAGCGTATACAACAAGGTAAGTTGCAGTTTGAGGTGTATTTCCCTAGTTTGAATAAATGGGTGGCCGCGACACGGTTACCCAAAAATATTGAAACGGCTTTTGCACTGACCATTCACAAATCTCAAGGCTCTGAGTTCACCCATACCGCGGTGGTTTTAGATCGGCAGGCTGAAAAATTACTCAGTAAAGAGTTGATTTATACCGCAATTACGCGGGCGAAAAAAGTTGTTAGTTTACTGGTCGATGCCGATGCATTCGTACATGCTATGGTGACTCGAACCACTCGAGAAAGTGGTCTATCAAGAAAAATTAATCAACAAATTCAATTGTGAAGATTTAATAAACAAATAGGGCTTTTGTACGAAATGGCTTACAGGGATTCAAGAGATTTGCGCATAGAGCTTTGCTTGGGATTTTGAGAAGATGGCTTCACATAAAGAGCTCAACACGGAATGTTGAGTATAATCGCAAAAAGATAATAATAACGTCAGTAGACAGCGAACTTACAGTGAAGTAGGTGAAAGAGGAAACTTACAGCCGCTAAGCCTTGTAGTTTTGGGAGAGACTACAAGGCTTTTTTATATCTGATGAATTGGCATAATGTGACAAAAAATAGCCAATCATTTATCGGAACACAAATACATTAATATATGAACGGTTGAGTAGATATTGGCGCAATATATTGTGGTTTGTAACTTTTAATTAATTTATTAAGTATTTGTTTTTTATTGACTTGAATGTAATTTATTGAATTTTAGAATGTGCTTTAGGTTCAATTGTGGAGAAATTGAGAGTTTAATGTAAGCAATCGCTTACATGGAAATGAGCAAAATGCGACTTTTCTCTTTAGTTCTATGTGGCAAAATGTGTCACATAAGGACGTAAATAATTAAACATGGAATGTTTAATAGAAGACGCGGAAAAGCGCATTATTATAATGAGAACCAAAACAACAAGAACAAAAATAAAAGAACACTACAGCGCAAAAAAGCCCAAGTTTACTTGGGCTTTTTTTTATGCTCAGACTAAATCTGTTTCGCTTCGATCCGTTGCAAATAAGGAGCGACGTTGGTGCTTTAAGATTTTGGGACAATGCTTTGAGATTTGATAAAGCGTTTTCGCTAAGGCTGGTAAGTGAGTCCCGACGACAGATTTTCCTGTGGTTAATAGCGATACACTAATATCACGTTCTGGATCGGCCCAGCAGAGAATATTGGAAAACCCGAGATGTCCAAAGGCTTGCCCAGTCATGGGTCCAAATAACCCAATAGGATTACTCCCTAACATTGGGCCTAAGGCATAACGCATCGGGACTAATAATGTCCGATCTAAACTGACTCCTGACGTGGCCAAGGTCGAGCGAAATACTGTTTGGGCACTCATGATTTGTTTGTCTTGGTATTCGCCACCACTCAAGAGCATTTCAAAGAAACGTCCAGCTTGTTCTGCACTGGTATAAATGTTGCCCGCTGGGCAAATCGTGTCCATAAAACGCGCATCATTGGTCACATCGACCGCCAACTCTAAACCACCGCCCAGTACCCGATTAAGATAATGGTCTGTGCCTAAACGTGGATGTAGACCTGTGGCATAGTTTAAAGCGGCATCCGCTCGATACTCAGGTTTTAAACCATAGTTAAAGTAATCTAAGCCCATGGGTTTTTCGATATTTTCGGCAAGAAATTCACGGGCCGTTTGACCTGTTACCCGCTTGATAATTTCCCCTAAAATATAACCTGACGTCACGGCGTGATACGCCAGATGTGTACCTGAGGCTGAAACGGGTTGTGCAGCATAAAGACGTTCTAAAATTTGATCTTGATTAAACAACAGTTCAGGCGTGACTTTACTGTCAATGCGAGGAATGCCACCACGATGAGCGAGTAAATGGAAAATGGTGGCACGACGTTTACCGTTTACGCCATATTCGGGAATATAGTGGCTAATCGGATCGAGTAAATTCAGATCACCGCGTTCATCCAACATATGAATCAGCATGGCTGTAACGATTTTAGAGGCGGAAAATAAGCAAACTGGGGTATCAGGTGTGCCAATTTTCGCATCTGCCGCTAAACCATCGGCTGAGTTGCCTTGCGCATAACCAATGCTGCGATTTAACAATATTTGTCCCTGACGACGTAAACAGAGGCTGATGAAAGGGTAGTTTCCTGTTTTATATAGGGACTCTACACTGGCCCAAATGCTTTGAATTTGTGCGTCATTCATGCCACCCAAGGTAGCGCAGACCTCATCTTTAGAACGAATCACGTGGTTGAGGTCATGGGGGACATAACAGGTATTGGCAGATAAAATTTTCACAAATTTCTCTCTATTTTTCGTTTTTATTGGGTCTGAGTCTGATATTGAAAATCAGGATTGTCATTATTGTGCATGATTTGTGCAAAGCCGTCAGTTGCTGAATTGACTGCGAACATAAAACATTTTTGCAATATAGCGCTAGATCCCTTAAAATAATGCTTTGCTGTAGTGATGCACGGCAGTCAACTTGGTTTTGAAGAATCAATTTGATTTGTATCAAATGTAACTTATAAGCATCTCGGAGAAATCGAATGGCTTTAACAAACGCAGATCGCGCAGAGATCATTGCTAAATTTGCTCGCGCTGAAAACGACACTGGTTCACCAGAAGTTCAAGTAGCTCTTTTAACTGCTCAAATCAATGATTTACAAGGTCACTTCAAAGAGCACAAACACGACCACCATAGCCGTCGCGGTCTTATCCGTATGGTTAACCAACGTCGTAAGCTTCTTGATTACCTTAAAGGTAAAGATGCTACTCGTTACAGCGACTTGATTGCTGCTTTAGGTTTACGTCGTTAATTCGATTAAACTTTTATTTTCGGACTATCGCATTTTGAATGCTTTATTACTGAAAAAGAAAGTCTACCTTGCTTCTGTGAGGTAATGGGGAAGGGGCGAATGTTTCGCTCCTTCTTTGTGTCTTAAAATCATATTTTTAGTCTCTGGTGAGGTCGGCTTCTAAGCTTTGTCATTTATACAGTTGCCTGAAATGGCGATGTGAATGCCAAACCTTAGGGGTCTCCACTAGAATAAAAATCAGGAAAGAAAAATACATGTCTATGTTTAATATTATTCGTAAAGAATTCCAATATGGTCAACACACGGTTGTTTTAGAAACAGGTCGTGTTGCTCGTCAAGCAAACACTGTTGTGATCACCATGGGTGGTGTACAGGTTCTTGTTGCAATCGTTGCTCAACCAAAAGCAAAAGCAGGCCAAGATTTCTTCCCGTTGACTGTTAACTACCAAGAAAAACAATATGCTGCAGGTCGTATCCCAGGTGGTTACGGTAAGCGTGAAGGTCGTCAGTCTGAAGCTGAAACTTTAATTTCACGTCTTATTGACCGTCCAATCCGTCCATTGTTCCCAGAAGGTTTCTACAATGAAATCCAAGTAACAGCGACTGTTATATCTTCTGACAAAACCATGGAAGGCGATATCGCTGCGATGTTGGGTGCTTCTGCTGCAATGTCAATTGCTGGTGTTCCATTTGCAGGCCCAATCGCAGGCGCACGTGTTGGTTTAATCAACGGTGAATACATCCTTAACCCAACTTTAGAACAACTTAAAGAATCTGATCTTGACCTTGTGGTTGCAGGTACTGAAGCTGCTGTATTGATGGTTGAATCTGAAGCGAAAGAACTTTCTGAAGACCAAATGTTAGGCGCTGTACTTTTCGGTCATGACGAAATGCAAATTGCAATTCAAGCAATTAAAGAGTTTGCTGCAGCTGCGGGCGCAGTTGAATCTACTTGGGTTGCGCCAGTTAAAAATGAAGAACTTCTTGGTAAATTGAAAGAAGCATTCGAAGCGAAAATCTCTGAAGCATACACAATTGCTGTTAAGCAAGACCGTTATGCAGCATTAGATGCGCTTCATGCTGAAGCTGTTGCTCAGTTTGTTCCTGAAGAAGATGAAACTGGTATTGCTGCTGAAGTTGACGAATTATTCGAAGATTTGAAATATCGTACGGTACGTGACAACATCTTGTCTGGTAAACCACGTATTGATGGTCGTGACACGAAAACTGTTCGTGCCATTGATGTTCAAGTGGGCGTATTAGGCCGTGCACACGGTTCTGCATTATTCACACGTGGTGAAACTCAAGCATTGGTAACTACCACTTTAGGTAATACCCGTGATGCGTTGATGGTTGATACCCTAGCTGGTACTAAAACTGACAACTTCATGTTGCACTACAACTTCCCTGCATACTCTGTCGGTGAAACTGGTCGCGAATCTGGTCCTAAACGTCGTGAAATTGGTCACGGTCGTTTGGCGCGTCGTGGTGTTCAAGCTGTTCTTCCTGCAGCTGATCGCTTCCCGTACGTGATTCGTATTGTATCGGATATTACTGAATCAAATGGTTCATCTTCAATGGCTTCTGTATGTGGTGCTTCATTATCACTTATGGATGCAGGTGTTCCATTGAAAGCGCCAGTTGCAGGTATTGCAATGGGTCTAGTGAAAGAAGGCGAGCGTTTCGCAGTTCTTTCTGACATCTTAGGTGACGAAGATCACTTAGGTGACATGGACTTTAAAGTAGCCGGTTCTGCGAACGGTATTACTGCACTTCAAATGGATATCAAGATTGAAGGTATCACTGAAGAGATCATGGAAGCGGCATTGAACCAAGCGTATGCAGGCCGTATGCATATCTTGAATGAAATGAACCAAGTGATTTCACGTGCTCGCCCTGAAATTTCAATGCATGCACCGACATTCCAAGTGATCAACATCAACCCAGACAAGATCCGTGACGTGATTGGTAAAGGTGGTGCAACCATCCGTGCTATTACTGAAGAAACCAAAGCTGCAATTGATATTGAAGACAACGGTACTGTTCGTGTATTTGGTGAAACCAAAGCTGCTGCTGCTGCTGCGGTTGCAAAAATCCAAGCACTTACTGCTGAAATTGAGCCAGGTACAATTTACGTTGGTAAAGTCATTCGTATCGTTGAATTTGGTGCGTTTGTAAACATCCTTCCAGGTACTGATGGCTTACTTCACATTTCACAAATCTCGAACGAGCGTATTGCAAACGTGGCAGATGTGTTGAAAGAAGGTCAAGAAATTAAGGTACAAGTTGCGGATGTAGACAACCGTGGTCGTATCAAATTGACGATGAAAGATATCGAACAAGTTTAATCTCTTGTTAATTTACATGGTGTTTGCCATGTGAATTGAGTTGTCTTAGAAAAGCCTTGAGCTTGGCCAATTTAAACTTTGGCTTGCTCAGGGCTTTTTTTATGGCATCATGCTGGCTAAGACAGACAATAATAAATGAGATATGCAAAGCTATTATTTCTATCAACATCCCACCGCACAGCATACTTATGTGCAGAAACAGCCGATTGCAGAGCAGGAAGCTGAGTTTATTTGGGTGGAGTGTAGCCGTGACGATGTGGTCAATCGGGCAGAACATTGGCAGCAGGACATTTATGCGGCAACGGGACTGTGGATGAATGAATATCATCTGCGTGACATTCTAAATTTAGAACACCCTTGTGCCTTTGACACTTTGGAAGATTACGACTTGCTGATCTTTCGTAAGCTGATCACACCCGATGATCAAATTAAGTTTGATACTCAAGCGACTGAAAAACATGAACGGGTCTTTGGTCTGGCGACGACCCCGATTAGCTTTATGCTCACGCCGCAAGTTTTGATTACGGTTAGAGAGCAGGGCAATAAAGAAGTTGAAAGCTATATTCAGCGTATGGAAACGGTACTGAGCCGTCCGATTGAAGAACATAATAAGCCACGAAAATTACCTGCAACACCTTTAGATTTGACCTTGAGACTGCTCAATAACATGGTGGATGGTTATCTTGATTTACGTGTTCCGCTGACGCGTCGAGTGGAGTTTTGGCAGCAAGAGCTTTTACAAGGCCATCGCCGTTTTACCAAGTGGCATCAATTGTTGCAAGAGAATATGGCTTTCCAACAAGTGGAAAATTTGTGCGAAGAACAAATCGAGACTTTGCAGGAATTACGCGATGAAATTGTCGATAATTATTCGCACTTGAAAGGGAAAAAACGTAGTGAAAAACAAGACATCATGCTGGTACGTGTCGATGATTTAACCAGTCATATTGAACGTATTCAAAAGCATACCATTCGCTTGAGAAATGCAGTGCAAGCAGCTATCGATCTACATTTTTCAGCCATTGCCAATCAAACCAATGAAAACATGCGGATTTTAGCCATTATTACCGCGATTTTTGCGCCGCTAACCTTGTTGACAGGGGTGTATGGTATGAACTTTGAGTTTATTCCTGGACTGAAGTCTCCAACAGGGTTTTGGATCATGTTAGGTATCATGTTAATGACGACATTGATTCTGCTGTATTATTTTTATCGACGTCATTTGGTCGGGCGTGGCGAAAAAAGTGTCATTGATATGTTGGCACAGCAGCATGCGGATCAACATATGAATTTGTTTTGGTTTATCGATTATGAGCCGATCAAGCAAACCGTGAAGGGCACCATCAAAGATTTAGAGAAAATCACCAAATTAAAATAATTCGGTGATTTTCCGCATAGACCATTAAAGCCAATGGGCTTTAAGGTATTTCTTTATATGCTGACGCTATCCTTGTTCAATTTATTATTCGGATATGTGGGCGTCGCAGGGAGATTTAATTTAAGAGGTTTTTAACTGGGCTCCTTTTAAAATCCGGTAAAGCTGATCTTTAATGAACAACTTTTTGCGTTTGAGGGGCTCAATCTCTCCACGATGAATCCTGACAGGGTCTTGTTCGAGTAAACAAATTTCCTGATCGAGAGCTTCATGGTCGTCAAACATTTTAGAAAAATGCGGATTGTCTTCTCTAAGCTGTTGAATCATGTCTCGGTATTCAGGAAACATGAGCTTAGTCTTTTTATTACAAACTTTGAGTTTCATGGTTGCCGTCTAATCCTCTTATTCAAAAATAAAAAAAGAAAGAAAGGCATGCGCCCATCTTTCTTTATAGAACTAGTGTTGAGTCGTTTGAACTGGGTCAGTGAGATGTAAATGTTTTACTTCACGACGAAGTTTTTGAACTTCCTCAATCAAATCCAGCATCATTGCGACTGCAGTAAAGCTGGCATCAAAGTCACGTTGTAAGCGATAGGCTCGCCGTGCACGTGAGACATCATCACCAAAAAATTGGTGAATGCGGTTATCGGGTCGGTTAGGCAGAATGTCATATTCCAACAGCTGTAAAACCCATTCAGGACTTTGTCCGCAGGCTTCAGCAAAATGCTTTAAATCAAAGCTATGTTGTTCATCAACAATTTCAGCGTGTCGACATCCGTCTAAAATAATTTCACGATATTGAATAGTCGTCATAACTTTCTCCTTAAGACTGACGCGGCTTAAAGTGAGGGAAGGCTTCAGCAAAGGCTTGGTAGGCTTGCTGTTCTTGCTCACTCTGCGCAGGAGGTTGAACAATGTTTAAAATTAAATATAAATGTCCTGCCTTTTTGGCTGGAATCCCCTGATCTTTTAAACGGAGTTGCTGCCCCGTTTTGGCATTTTTCGGAATTTGAATTTGTAATGTCCGACCATTAGGGAGCGCGGCGGTGATGCTTTGCCCCAAAGCGGCTTCCCAAGGACTAATATTCAGTTGGTGATAGACATCAACTCCTTCAACGCGTGTGGTCTCCGTATCTTTGTAATAAATTTCGATATACAGGTCGCCATTTTCACCACCCTGAATACCTGACTGTCCTTGACCACTTAAGCGAATTTGTTGCCCTTCTTTCATGCCTTTGGGAATTTTAACTTCCAGCGTTTTGCGCTGAATTTCCGCTTCACCATAGGCATTTAAAGTAGGAATTTGTAAGGTAATAGTTTGGGTGGTACCGTGGAATCCAACCTCAAGATCGACCTCTAAACGCGCATGTTGGTCTTCGCCTTTATGGCGTGTGCTATTTTGGCGTTGATATTGATAGTTTGATCCTCCAAAACCTGAACCAAAACGGCCAAATAAGTCTTCAAATCCTGAAAAATCATGTGCCTGTTGCCCACCTTGGGCATTCCGAAATGCATCTTCAAAACCGCCAAAGCCTGCATTGGGGTTGAATTGCTGTGAGCCTTGTGGATGATCGAGTTCAAAGTCATATTCTGCTTTTTTTGTTTCATCACTTAAGGTGTCATAGGCGACATTCAATTCTTGCATACGTGATTCAGCATCAGGCTCCTTACTGACATCGGGATGATACTTACGTGCCAATTTTCGATAGGCTTTTTTAATTTGTTCGGCGGTCGCATCTCGCGTTAAACCGAGTATTTCATAATGGTTCTTCGGCATAAATAAGATTAAATAAATTGATTAAGCTTTAATCATTATTCAGCCTTTCAGCAGATTTCAACAGTAAAGATATGTTCCTTATTGTTTCAAAACATGACAAGAAAAAAGCCCCGATGAAAGGGGCTTTGATGGATGAGGGATACTTAATATTTGACCCATGTGATGTTGCGTCCACCGCCATTTTCGGTCGACGTTCCTCGAATTCGTAAGTGCTTACCATTGTTGCTGAGTCGTGCATATGCGTCATAACGTAACCCTGTGAAAGGGTCGAGGAACTGTCCATGGCTATAGGTCGAATCTTTGGCATTGTCTAACTGCAAATGGCTGAGCGTTGTCATGCCGACGATGGGTTGATTTTTATTGACCCCATCACACTTGCTACAGTTTTCTATTTTTACTGCACCTGGAATTTCACGCGTATTTACGATGACTGCTTTATAGCTATTGTTTTTGTCTTTTTCAATCATGACGTCACTGAGAGAGTATCCTGTTTTATCATCGATAGTTTTCCATTTGCCGACCAAGGGATCGGTGGCTGCAAAACTGGAGAAGGCGCATAAACTGCTGAGTACGAAAAGACTGCAAGAAAATTTCATGATGATAAAACCCCAATGGAAGAGAAAAATAAAGACATATAAAAATTATGGGTTTATTTATAACGAAATTTAAGCGGTGTGCCCAGTGAAATATCTATGAATAAAAGTGATGAATCATTTGAATTATCTTATTTTTATGAGAACAAAGGCATAAAAAAAGAGCAATTTAGTTGCTCTTTTTTTATTGCACATGACGCGCTTAGCTTAAGTGTTCACCAAATAAACCCAAGGCTTCTTCTGCACTAAAGCTATATTGCGTGTTACAGAACTGGCAGTCCATGGTAATCGGGTTTTGATGTTCTAGCGTTTCACGAACGGCTTCAGCGCCAATTTGTTCAAGCGCTTGAGCACAACGTTCTTTCGAACAGGTACAGCCAAATTTCAGTACTTCAACTTCAGGTAAGCGTACTTCTTCTTCGTTGTATAAACGGTAAAGAATTTCACTGGATTCTAAATCGGTTAACTCTTCGATTTTGAGCGTTTCAGTCAACATGGTCAGACGTGGCCATAAGTCTTGATCAACACGTTCTTGTTCCTCTTCACTGTTACGTGGTAACAGCTGAATAAGTAAACCGCCAGCACGCTGGGCTGAACTGGCCAAAACGATACGTGTTGGAATTTGGGCAGACAGGTCATAGTACTGCATTAAACAACCCGCAAGATTTGGCTTGTCTAAAGCCACAATCCCTTGATAACGCTCACCAAATTCTGGCTCAATATTAATAAATAGTACAGGGCTAATGAGGGTGCTCAATACCGTACTGCTGCTGTCGGCAGCATTAAAGCGAGGATCTGCTTCATAATCCGCCAAGGCACGTACTTCACCAAGGTGATTACATTCAGCCATGGCCCATTTGAAACTACCTGAAGCCTGAATTTGTAAACTAATACGGCCTTTAATTTTTAAAGTACTGGCAAGTAATGCCGTGGCACTAAGCATTTCACCTAACAGCACTTGGACTGCAGGTGCATAATCACGCTGCGCCAAGATGGTTTGTAGGGTTTCTTCTAGATGAACCACTTCACCACGAACAGGACTATCTTCAATATAAAAGCGTTGACGCAAATCAGACATAAATTTCTCCAATATCCTGTCTTAATGGTGACGATATTGTAAAACACAAGTCATTTTACTTCATCCCGTGTGACATCTATTCGGTCATGTTGTAACTCGCGTTGTAGGTCAACGCCAACAGGACTTTGACGGAGCTGCGTATCACTTTCAAATAAGTGTTCTAATTCGGCCAAAGCATTACGATGTGTTTCATAGACCTTCTGTTCGTCGTTATAAATACTCTGCTGCTGTGCGAGCAGTTTTTCATCATAATCGCGAAATAACTCAATGCTCTTATACGCATCTTGTTCTGCAATTCCGAGATTACGTAGGGCAAAATAGGCCATCCCTAAAGATGATAAATAGGTTTCACGCCAAATATGTTCTACCCCCAAGTCACGCAACAAATGCACATGATGTCGATCGCGGGCACGGACCAGCAAGTTTAAATCTGGATAATTGAGTCGAATATGGCGTGCCACATTCATGGAGTCTTCAATATCATCGATGGCTAGCACAAACACTTTGGCATGTTCGATACCGGCTGCACGCAGGATATCGGGTTGAGTGGCATCACCATAGTAGAGTTTGCCTCCATAGTTGCGAACGAAATCGACCTTGTCTATATTGCTGTCAATCGCTGTGAAGGTTTGGTGTTGTAAGTGAACCAAACGCGCCACAATTTGTCCGACACGGCCAAAGCCAGCAATGATCATCGGGTTATGCTGTTCAGGAATCTCATCATAGACGGGTGTGGTTTCTTTTTCGAATAGTGGCACCACCCACGAACTCATCAGCCAGTACAGAATAGGCGTCAGAATCATCGACAATGTCACGATCAAATTGATCGGCTCTAAAATGGCCTGCGTAATCACGTGTTCACTCATGGCAACATTGAGCACCACAAAAGCAAATTCACCGCCTTGTGCCAAACAGGTTGCCAGCATCAAACTATTGCGCCATGAAAACTCGAAGTAGCGAGCGATGGCTGTTAAGGCCAGCAGTTTGACCAACATCAGCAATAACGCACCGCCAACAATTAGACTTGGGCTTTCCCACAGCAGCGAAACTTGCGTGCTCATCCCGACGGTCATGAAAAATAGACCGAGAAGTAGACCTTTAAATGGTGCAATACTGGCTTCCAGTTCATGACGGAATTCAGAGTCAGCAAGTAACACTCCAGTTAAAAATGCGCCCAAGGTGGTACTGATACCTAAGACATCCATCAGCGCGACTACGCCTAAGACAATAAACAAACCGACTGCGGTAATCAGTTCATGTGCGCCACTTTTGGCCACAAAGCGGAAAAAAGGGCGCATGAGATAGCGGCTAAATAAAAACAAGCCTGTAAAGGTAGCAACAATCGCTGCAAAGTAGGCCACACCATGATGGGTTGAGTTTGTCCCTGCAAGGAGTGGAATGACTGCAATCAGCGGAATCGCGGCAATATCTTGAAAGAGTAAAATGGAAAAGGACTGCTGACCAAAAGTGGTATTGAGCTGCTGTTTTTCACTGAGCAGCTGCAACACAAACGCAGTAGAGGAGAGGGCAAGGGCAAAACCAATCACGACACTGGCTGCAATCTGTTGTTGCAGGGCAAAAAAGACGATGCACGCCAGTAGCACGCCGCAGAGTGTTACTTGTAAACTGCCCATCACAAAAATGGATTTACGCATTTCCCATAAACGTTGTGGGCGAAGTTCGAGTCCAATAATGAACATCAAGAAAATCACGCCGTACTCAGCGAGTTTATGGATGTCTTCAGGGTCATGGACGACATTGAATACACTGGGACCGAGTAAGATGCCTGTAAATAAATAGCCGAGTACCGTGGCAATCCCCAGCCGTTTAGCCAACGGAACGATCATCAGTGCCGCAGCCAAAAAGAGGGTGATTTTAAGCAGTAGAGACATTGCCCTGTCCTAAATTTTTTTCTTTATGTTGGAAGTTTAAGGGAGAACGCGACTCAGGTCTAAGCCTTATTTACGTCAAGTCTTAACTTAACTCTTGTGGATCAATATCAAGGCTCAATTTCATACCATGCGGTTTGTTGTGCCAGACATTTTGCCACCACTGACGAATGTAAAAATGCATCCGCGCTCGATCTTTGGACAGTAGTACCATATGCGCTTGATAGCGGCCTGCTTTACGTTCCATCGGCGCAGGAATGGGCCCCCAAATATCAATACTGTTTTCTGAGGCTTGGCGCAGTACTTGTGCATGCTCTTGTAAAAAGCTTTGGTTCAGTTCTTGGTCTTTGGATTCACAGCGCAATAAAGCCGCATAGCGATAAGGTGGCATCCATGCAGCTTTACGCTCTTTCAACGTTTGCTTGGCAAAGCTGCGATAGCCCGATTCCAGCAGGGTATTCAGCAAAGGATGATCGGGACGTAGAGTTTGTAAATAGACTTCGCCTTTTTTCTCACCGCGCCCAGCACGTCCAGCGACTTGGATGATGAGCTGTGCGGTACGTTCTGTGGCGCGAAAGTCAACACTGAGTAAGCCCGAGTCGATGTCTAAAATCGCCACCAAAGTCACATAAGGAAAGTGATGTCCTTTGGCCAGCATTTGGGTGCCGAGCAAAATGATGGGTTCACTTTTCTGAATCTTGTTATAGATTTTTTGCCAGCTGCCGACCCGACTGGTCGAGTCACGATCAACCCGAATTACGTCAAAGTTGGGGAATAGTTCTTGTAGGTTTTCTTCAACTTTTGCGGTGCCTAAACCAATTGGTTTTAGTTCGCTATGCTGACATTGTGGGCAGTGTTCAGGCATGCGGTGGATGGTGCCGCAGTGGTGACAGTGCAAATGCTGATAGGGCTGTCGATGCACGGTAAAATTGGCATCGCAGTGGGGGCACTTGGCCTGCCAGCCACAACTTTCACAAATCAACACAGGCGCATAGCCGCGACGGTTTAAAAAAATCAGCACCTGTTCTTTTTTGTCTAAGCGCTTTTGTACTTCATGAATCAACTGTTGGCTGATGCCATTTTGTTTTTGTGCCACTTTTAGATCGATCACATGCATTTTCGGCATCACGGCCACACCTGCACGTTGGTCCAACTCCAAACGGGTCATTTTACCTTGTTCGACCAACGCATAACTGTCGATACTTGGCGTTGCAGAGCCGAGGATAATCGGACAGTTTTCTAAGTGCGCACGGTATAAAGCCACATCACGAGCATGGTAACGGAAGCCCTCTTGTTGCTTGAAAGATAGATCATGCTCTTCATCTAAGACAATCAAACCCAGATGCGGAAGAGGGGTATAGATGGCAGAACGTGTGCCAATCACAATCGAAGCTTTGCCCGTTTGTGCGCTTTGCCAGGCTTGCAGGCGCTTAGAATCATTTAAACCTGAATGTAGTAGCGCAATATGACAGTGAAAACGTGACTGAAAACGGCTCACTGTTTGTGGGGTGAGGCCAATTTCAGGCACTAATACCAAGACTTGTTTGCCTTGTTTTAAAACCTCTTGCATGACTTGCAAATAGACTTCAGTTTTGCCACTACCGGTTAAACCATCCAGTAAGAAAGCGTGGTAGCTATGACGAACTTTGAGTATGTTTTGAATGGCACGCTTTTGTTCATCATTGGGCGCGAGAGGCATTTGCGCCAGTGTCATGGCTTGCGGTTTAAAGTCTTGAGCTTCAAGTATGCACTGGGTGATTTTCTTTTTTTCTAAGGCTTTTAAGGTCGCAGTTTCAATGCCAGCCAAATTTAGAATGTTTTCAGACGTTCCTGTGGGATGCAGCTTTAAAATTTTATAGGCATCTTGTTGTTTTTCAGAACGCTTCAATTTGTCTTCGGCATGATCATCAATCAGCTTCCACATTCGCGCCAGTAAATTATAGGGTTTACCTTGGCGTAAAAAGCTGGGTAAAGCAGTATGCATCACTTCCCCAATGGGAAATTGGTAATATTGCGCTGACCATGTCAATAAACTTAAAACTTTAGCATCTAGAATAGCGCTGTCATCGAGCAACTCAGTTATGGCTTTGAGTTTAAAGCCTAAATCGAGTGGTTTCTCATCAGTGAGTTTCTCAACAATGACACCGACCACATTTTGGCGACCAAATGAGACAGCCACACGTGCACCCACTTCAGCTTGGTGGTATTGTTCAGCCGTTAAACTATAGTCAAAACAGTCATATAGATAAACGGGAACAGCCACACGAATACGGTAGCTTGGTGTTGTGGAAAGTGTAGTTTCTGGCATAAAAAGCTCAAAATGTCCTGATGAAATTGTCGTTGTGCGATGAATGAGTTGTGTTAGAGTGATGACATAATTTATAACTTAGAATATGAATGATTTTGGTGCCGACATGCAACAGCGCCAAATGACTAAATGGACAATTAGAAAGCGTAAACATGCCAGCATATCAATTTACCGCACTCGATGCCGCAGGAAAGCAGCAAAAAGGCGTGCTCGAAGGGGATTCAGCACGTCAAATTCGGCAACAACTTCGTGATAAAGCGCTGATCCCAGTCTCGGTTGATCCTGTTGAACAAAAAGATAAGCACAGCAGTAAAACATGGTTTCAAAAACAAATTACCGCCTATGATTTGGCCTTATTGACACGTCAACTTTCGGTACTTGTGGCGGCGGCCATTCCGTTGGAAGAAGCCATTCGTGCGGTTGGAAAGCAGTCAGAAAAAACACATGTACAAAATCTATTGATGTCAGTGCGTTCTAAAGTACTGGAAGGTCATTCATTGGCACAGGGTTTACAGCAATCTGGACGCTTTCCAGAGTTGTACATTGCCACGATTGCCGCTGGCGAACGTTCAGGACATTTAGACTTAATTTTAGATCAGCTGGCAGACTACACTGAAAATCGCTTTGCGATGCAAAAGAAAATCCAAGGCGCGATGATTTATCCGATTATTTTAATGCTGATGTCTTTTGCCATCGTGATGGGGCTCATGACTTATGTAGTGCCTGACATTGTCAAAACCTTTGACCAAAGCAAAGATGCCTTGCCATGGATTACCGTTGCCTTGATGAAAGCCAGCGATTTTATTCGAGTGGCATGGCCATTTTTATTGGTGGGCAGTGTACTAGGCATCGGCTTATTACTGCGATTTTTAAGAACCACAGCAGGGCATTATGCCTTTGATCGTTTAACGCTCAAACTGCCATTATTCGGTAAACTTTCACGTGGTATAAATGCCGCACGCTTTGCCAGTACCTTATCGATTTTGACCCAGTCAGGTGTGCCCTTGGTGGATGCGTTAAAAATTGGCGCGGCGGTGAGTAATAACTGGGTGATTCGCGATGCGGTCAATCATGCCGCAGAAAAAGTGACTGAAGGTGGAAACCTTGCGACCCAGCTGGAGCGCAGTGGTTATTTCCCACCGATGATGGTACAAATGATTAAAAGTGGTGAAACGTCAGGTGAATTGGATCGGATGTTGGAGCGTGCATCGACCATGCAAGACCGAGAAGTGACAACGCTCATATCGACCTTGCTGGCTTTACTTGAGCCACTGATGTTGGTTCTGATGGCAAGCGTTGTCTTGGTGATTGTGATCGCCGTGATGCTGCCGATCGTCAACATGAACAATATGATTTAATTTTAAAAATATAAGATGGAAGAGAAAATTCACATGCAATCAAAAATCTATAGTCGCCAAGCTTCAGGCTTTACCTTAATTGAAGTCATGGTGGTGATTGTTATTTTAGGTGTGTTGGCAGCCTTAATTGTACCCAATGTGATGGGACGCGGTGAAAAAGCCAAAGTGGACACCACTGTCATTACCCTTAAAGGGGTCGCTGCGGCATTGGATCAATATAAATTGGACAATGGTAAATACCCTTCAATGCAAGAGGGTGGGCTCGACGCTTTGGTGAATAAGCCTGAGTCTGCAAAAAATTGGTTGCCAGGCGGTTATGTGAAAGGTGGATATCCGAAAGACAGTTGGGACAATGACATTCAATATGTTGCACCTGGGACTGATGGACGACCATTTGATTTATATTCTTTTGGCGCAGATGGACAGCAAGGTGGTGAAGAAACCGATGCTGATATTCAGTATCAACCTTAATTGAGAATTATTATATATTAGGTTTAATTGAATATATCATTACAGTGCATAGGTTATGTCGATGTGGACTGTAATGATAATACATCTTAATTTAAAATTAATATCTAAGATTATGATTTTAATATATTAAATATAATAATTATCAGCTGAGATTTATAATAAGAATTATTCCCATATTTATTGATTACAAATAATGTAAATTATGGATAAAAATAGGCTTTTTATTTATTTAAATCCTTGCATAATGTTCTCAATGGCAACTGATTTGCCTGAGGAGAATAGAATGAAAGCATTAACCTTGTTGGATGAAATGAGCCAATTCCATTGGTCGATGCTCAAATCTGTTCTTTTGATTTTGAGTATGCTTCCTGTTGCTCAAGGTATTTTAAGTGTGTGGCAGTCGACTGAAGGCAGCAGCCAAATTATGGTGGGTTTCTTTGCAATCAGTCTGTTCAGCACATGGGCGGTTTTGAGCTTTTGGTCTGCGTTAAAAGCAACCGTACTCACACTCGATCAAGTACAGATTACAGCATTAGAACAAAAAATGGTCATGTTCTACCGTTATACCCCGATGCTCTTTTTAGCTGGTATGGTGTCCTATTTGGTCAGTCAAATTTAATACTGACATTTATAGTTGTGATAAAAACCGAGCACATACGCTCGGTTTTTTATTGCGTCATGAAGAATGGCGGAAAGATAGGATCGCTTGTCTGTTTCGTTGTATATGATCCTAGTGTTCGCTCCCTATACTGTAAAAAATATAAATATAGAGTGATATATGGAACAGATTGATTGGGCGGATTTTTTAAAAGTCGAGCTCCGAGTCGGGCGAATTATTCAGGCCGAAGTTTTTGAGCAGGCACGTAAGCCCGCTTATATTTTACATGTCGACTTTGGTCATGAAATTGGCATTAAGAAATCGAGTGCGCAGATTACTGAGCGTTATCAACCTGAACTGTTATTGGGTAAATTGGTGGTGGCAGTGGTTAACTTTCCAAACAAACAAATTGGTCCTATCCAGTCTGAGTGCTTAGTGACAGGCTTTCATGATTCAGATGGCGTGGTACTGTGTGTGCCTGATACAGATGTTCCAGTAGGCACCAAGCTACTATAGCTGAAAAAGAAAAACCCAAGCTCAGCTTGGGTTTTTCTTTGGAAAAGTCTGATTTAACAATAGAAACTATCGACGAGACTTAAACGATACATCGACTTTACGTGGACGATAGATCCAGCCCAAGATCAGTAAAAAAACTGAGAAACCTAAAATTGGCCAGTCACTTAAACGGGTATACAGCGTTTGACCTTGCATAGCAGGCAGTTCGCCGCGAAGCACGGTTGCCACATCTTGTGGGGCACGTTTTACGATATGCCCTTGATGGTCAATAAACGCCGTCACGCCTGTATTGGTGGCACGGATAAACCAGCGTCCATTTTCTTTGGCACGCATTTGAACCATCTGTAAATGCTGTAAAGGGCCTGCGGTTCCCGTAAACCATGCATCATTGGAAACTGTCACCAAGAAATCACTTTGGCTGGCATTACGACGTGTTAAGTTTGGATAAGCCACTTCATAGCAAATGGCCGCGCCTAAATGCTGCTGATGAATAGAAAGCGGTTGTTGCTGTTGTTCACCACGTGAAAAACCACTCATCGACGGATCATTCTGCATGGCTGGCAACACCCATTTCAGTAAACCAGATAGTGGAATATATTCACCAAAAGGCACTAAACGTTGCTTTTTATAGAGTCCTTCGGCTTCAGCACCATTGGCCATAATACTGTTGTAGTACAGTGGTCGACCTGCCGCTTCAGAGCCTGAAATATCCCAGTATGGAATACCGGTGACCCATGCTGTGTTGGTTTTCTTGGCTTGTGCTGTCATTGCAGCTAAAAAGGGTTCGATATCACTTTGGAACATCGGAATAGAGGATTCAGGCCAAACAATGAGGTCTCGTCCCCATTCTGTTTTGGTTAAATCAGCATAGATTCCAAGTGTTTTTAGTTGATACTCAGTGAGCCATTTTAAGTCTTGTGGGATATTGCCTTGAATTAAAGAAACCGATAATGGCTGCGTATTTTTTGCGGAGACGAATTCAATTTTTGATGCGCCCCATGCACCAAGTACCAATAAGGCAGAAGGAATGACCCAAAAGACGCGGCGGTTTAAAATTTCGACCAGTGCGCAGGCCAACACCAAGACTACAAACGATACCCCGAAGATACCAAATAATGGCGCATAACCATCCAGTAAACGTTCGGTAAAGGCATAGCCTGCAAACAGCCATGGGAAACCTGTGAAGACCCAGGTTTTTGCCCATTCAAAAAGCACCCAAAGCGGAGCGAAGGTTAGTGGCGTTTCAGGGAAAAAATGGCGGTAAATAAAGCTTTGGACAGCCGTGAATAAGCCCATGACCAAGGCCATAATGCCGATCATACCGACACTTAAGGCACTATTGGTATCGCCATAGACATGGATGGAAGTATAGAGCCAAAAAGCCCCCACGAACCATAGGCCAAAACCATAGGCCCAACCAATACCAAAGGCCTGCTTTGCACTGCGACTGCGTAAAGTGGCATAGAGCAGTGCAGGGGATAATATTGCCAACCACCAATAATGATAAGGGGCGAGTGCAAAACTAAAGACCGCCCCTGAAAATAAGGCAATTAAAAGCGGATAAATTAAAGGTAACTGTTTTTGTCGTGGATTGGGGGTTAACAGTTTGTCAAAGTAAGCTCTCATTTACGAACGGCTCGAATCAGATGAATAGAACGTGCATCTGCTTCTACAATGGTAAATTCCCAATTTTCAAGATCAATCACCTGACCTTGCAAATCACTCACTAAACCAATTTCTTGAAGCAATAAACCGCCCACAGTTTCAACCTCATCATCAGAAAAGTCTGCATCTAAAAGATTGTTAAAGTGTTCGATTGGTGTAAGTGCTTGAACCAGCCACGTATTTGCGGTCGTTGGGTCATTATCGGGAATAATATATTCAGCTTCCTCATCGATCTTGTCGTGTTCATCTTCAATTTCACCGACGATCTCTTCCAAAATATCTTCTAACGTCACTAAACCTGAGGTCGTGCCATATTCATCAATCACCACCGCAATGTGTGTTTGGGTATTTTTCAACATGCGAAGCACTTGGTCTGAGCGTGCGCTTTCAGGTACATATAAAGGTTGACGCATCAGCGCACGTATATCCACTTTATTGTTTGGTTCAGTCAAAAAAGGCAATAAGTCTTTGGCCAATAAAATGCCAACGACATTGTCTGGTTGATCTGATGAAAAGACAGGGAAACGTGAATGTGCTGACTCAACCAGAGTATGCAAAATGTCGAGTAACTCATCATCTTCTTGTAGGCTGATCATCGATGTACGCGGTGTCATGACCTCGCGGACTTTGGTTGCTGGAAGATCTAATACGCCTTCTAACATCGCAACAGTGTCGGGTTCTAAAAAACGACGTGAATCTTGAACTAACTTTAACAGTTCATCGCGAGTTTCTGGCGCGGTACCTAACCATTTGCGTAAGCCACGCATTCCCCACGACGGGCCTGATTCCTCGTGCATGATCTTTCCTAAAGACGCTTAATATCTAAAAAACTTAATTTTATCATACCGTAGAAAACACAGTTGTCTATTGTAATTAAGCAAGGATTGCATGAATGATTAGATCAATACTTTTAAATACGAGGTTCATCTGCCATCAAACTATGCAAACAGATATGCGAAATGGGCAGTTGTGTTAAAATTGGCAAGTTTTTAAATTTTTGAGTTTATATATGTCTGATTTGGAAGTGAGCCCAAGCATCCAATTAAACACCCGTGGTTTACGCTGTCCTGAGCCTGTGATGATGTTGCATCAAGCCATTCGCAAGTCTAAATCGGGAGATGTAGTGGAGGTGTTTGCAACGGACAATTCAACTTCATGGGATATTCCGAAATTTTGTATGCATCTTGGGCATGAACTTTTGCTGCAAGAAGAGCGCTTAGACGAAAACGGCAATAAAGAATTTCATTATTTGGTTAAAAAGGGTTAAATCCTATTTTCCATAAAAATGCTCCGCAGCTGCTCGGAGCATTATGTTGTTTACATAATAAGAATAAAACTCTGCTCATTTGTCGGATTGATCTGGCTATAATGGCGCCTAATTTATGATCGCTGTTTGCGATCGACTATGACTGAAACTTACTTTTTAAAAATATAGACGATGATAAATACAATCACTCAAGTGTTTGAGCAATTGGGGTTAAGTGCACAAAAACGTGCCATTCATTCACAATTTTCACATGCTGCATTAAATCATGACATCTTTTTACAGCATATTGAAGGCACCCATGCATTAAACCAAGGTTTAAATGTTGAATTGATCTGCCTCTCAACCAATGCCCTGATTCCATTGAAACAATTTATCGGAGTGCAAGTCGCGGTCGATCAGGTCACAGACCAAGGCACATTATTTCGCAGCACAGGGATCATCACCCAAGCCGAACAAGGACAAAGTGATGGTGCACTGACCCTGTACAAACTTCGCTTAGAAGATGCAACGGCACTTTGGCATAAACGTCGCAACAGCCGAGTGTTTATGAATAAAAGTGTGCGAGATGTCAGTGAAATACTCTTTAAGGAATGGCAGAGTAAAAGTCCGCTATTTGCTGCTAGCCTCAGGCTTGATCTTTCTGGTTTAAATACAGAGACCGATGTTCGTCCCTTCATCATGCAGTCAAATGAAACCGATTATGACTTTCTAACACGGCTCTGGCGCAGTGAAGGCATCAACTGGCTGATTGATGAAGCTGAACTCTATGTGCCTCATACTCGTCATCCGATTCAAGCCCAAAAACTTAGACTCTTGGATGACAACAGTCAGTTTCAAGCCTTAAAGCGTCGACAGATTCGTTTTCATCGTTCTAGTGCTACCGAACAACAGGATAGCATCATCAGTCTGAGTGCGCAGCGCAGCCTACAACCGACTGCAGTCCATATCCAACGTTGGCAAGCCGATCACCTGAGTCAAGAAGAAGGCGCAGGTTCAGTCCAAAGCCAACATCAACACAGCACACAGCAAGACAATGCCAGCCTCAGCCTAGAACAAGCGTGGCATATTAGCCCTGCATGGATGCAAGATTTAAATGGAGAAGATCAGGCGACCACAGCATCAAACAGCCAAATTGAAAAACTCAATCAAACCCTGAGTAATGTCTACAACCAACAGGCGAAACAATTCACTGCACAGAGCACCGTACGTGATGCCCAAGTAGGGTATTGGTTTGAGTTACATGAACATCCTGAACTTGATCAACATAGTGATGCAGACAAAGAATTTCTGATCACGACCAAGACTTTCTATAATCAAAACAACTTGCCCAAAGATCTGAGTGAGCAAATTCAGTATTTACTGAAACAAAGCCAATGGTCACTCAAAACCAGCACAGTGCCAAGCGAACGCCAAGCCAACCACTTGAGTTTACAGCGTCGTCACATCACGACCGTTCCAGCTTATAACCCGATAGCGCACCG